>JBAZQT010000050.1:0-21355 GCA_041645055.1 Methanoregula sp.
ATACAAATGACTCACGGAGTATTGGGTAGGCGGGCATTGCATCGAGTTCAGATGCGACATCCCATTCGGATGCTATCTCGCAGAAGAGTGCTGCAGCGTACGGGCCATCGGGACACAACGAGATCTTCGGGAAGATCCATGCACCTGATGGTTCACCCCCGAAATCCCCCCATTTCTGGAGTTCTTCAGATACATAGGAATCCCCAACAGAAGTGCGCCTGACCTCGGCAATCCCCTCGATGATCATTGAAGCATCGCTTGTAGTAACCACTTTTCCGGCATCAAGGTACTTGGAAAAGAGCATGAGCAGGTGATCCCCGTCAATATATCTTCCCCGGTTATCAAATGCCATCATCCGATCAGCATCCCCGTCATGAACAACCGCGCAGGCGGATTCGGTTTTTTTAACCATATCCCCCAGGTAACCGAGATGTTCTTTGAGAGGTTCAGAATGCCGGGAAAAATGGCCTGAGGTATCGCAGTTGATACAGGTGGTTTTTGCACCTGCATCTGTAAGGAGCATGGGGGTAAGTGTACATCCCGCACCGTTTCCACAATCAACGACAACGGAAATTCCCTGCTTAATATTTATCATTTCAAGAATTGCGTTTTTATGCGGGGTGATGGCATCAAATGTCTGCACATTACCCTGGTGCTTCCAGTCTGCCCAGTGTGGTGCTTTCAGGAGCGTCTCCATCTCTGCCTGCTGTGTAAGGGTGAATGATGAGCCATCGGGATTGAACAGTTTCAGGCCATTGTATTCCTCGGGGTTATGGGAGGCGGTGATCATGCAACCTGTTTTTGCAGAGCGGGTGTTGAATGCAACTGTAGGAGTGGGGACAATACCAGCAACATGTGCGGTTCCACCACCCCCGATTATGCCGGATGTAACCAGATGCGCAAGCAGGGGGCTTGTTGTGCGGGTGTCCATTCCGACAATACAATCTGAAGATTTAGCGGCCAGTACCGACCCTACTTTTAATGCAGTATCGACCAGTGTCTGGTCAAATTTTCTGCGTATCCCCGATGACCCAAAAAGCATAAGAAATTATTGGGATGCTGGTAACAAGAGTCTTACCCCACTCTGGATTTGAGAACGATGCACTAATCCACTCGTGTGCAGGGGATTTTACACGCTCGTTCCATACGGACACCAGTTTTCGATCTGCTGGAGCCGGGCTACACCGGCGGTTGAAGGCCCGAGACAAATAATTCGTTTGGTATCTTTGCATTCTGCAATCAGGTCTCCGACCCCTGGATCAATAATGCCCTCTGCGTTAATGAGAATCAGATCCGCATCCTTGGGATCTGTGACAATTTCTATACGAGACGCATTTTCGATGGCTGGTGTACTTCCAATGCACAAAACTCGCATTCCCGTGATTGCCAATCCGAGTTCTCTCATACAGTCCGTGTGTTTCGAATATGGGCAAGCATGCAGAACACGCGAAAGGCAGAAAAAACCAGTGGCCACATTGATCATTGCGCTGGCTGCACTCCTGACTGATGGAGTATCGAGGGGAGCTCCGAACATGAACGAAATTTTTGTCTGTGCACGGATTGGATCACTGGTAACGAATTCTGCACTTCTTCCCCCAAATGATGCAGTCATGCATGCTCCCCGGTCGAATTGGCAGTTCACCGCATCCGGTTTCACATCAAGGAGTACGCCAACCTCTTCACATCCGCTGTGTTCGAGAATTGTTTCAAGTTTGTTGACTGAGTCGATGAGTATATCCATAATAATCCCTGTTTGTTAAGGTTTCATGAGCACAATGCGTGCCGGTGATCCATCAAGTCCTGCAAGGCGTAGGGGAAGTGCGATCATATCATAATCCCCTTCAGGCACTCCTGAAAGATCGAGAAGTTCAATGACAATACATCCCTTGCTGAGAAGTTCACGGTGAACCGTGCCATTGCAGTGATAGGATTCTATGGAGGGTGAGTCAATCCCTACGCAGAAAATCCCTTTACTGGTGATAAAGTGAGCCGCGTCAAACGAAAGGGAAGGATAATCTTCGATAAATTGATTATGTCTAAAAAATGACGTTTTAAGCAGAAGTCTCGTTATATTGTTGGTTTTTCCGTCCAAATGTTCTGCCGTGATGATACTTCCCGCACTGCTCACATCCACAACCCGGCATCTGCCAATCAGGTTGATGAGGGGGATGGTATCAATAGTATCACCGGTTTTGAGGTAGTGAACCGGTGCATCGATATGAGTACCCGTATGGGTACTCATATGCAGGTCACTGATCAGGTATTTTCCCTCATCCCGTTGCCGGAATGACGGTTTCATATCCCCCGGGTATACCAGTGTTTCATCTGACAGTGGTCGCGTTATGTCAATAATCTCCATAGTATCAGTTCTCCCAGCCATGTTTGCCAATAAGTGGTACAAACCTGACTCCCCCATAGTATTTGGGAATCAGTCTGTCTTTCTGTTTTTCAAGAGTCACCAACTCCTGAATATCACGAGCCCCAACCGGTGCTACCAGCCTTCCTCCATCTGCAAGTTGATCGGTAAGCACTCGGGGAATTTCGGGTGTTGCTGCAGTAATCATGATTCCATTGTAAGGGGCATATATCGGATATCCCTGCGTTCCATCACCCTCAATTACATCCACGTTCTGAATCCCTAATAATTTCAGATTATTCCGGGCAAGAATCGCGACTTCCGGTATCCGTTCCATTGTTGTTAAACGGTGTACAAGCCGGGATAGGATGGCTGCCTGGTACCCGCTTCCCGTTCCAATCTCAAGTACATTGTCAGAAGGTTCCGGGCGGAGAAGTTCTGTCATTAACGCAACGATGTATGGTTGGGAAATGGTTTGTCCGTTCCCGATGGGAAGCGGATTATCATCATACGCGGATTGATCGTATGGGGGAGGGATAAAAACGTGGCGGGGAATCTCCCGCATTACTGCAAGTACTCGGGGGTTGTGGATGCCCCGCGCTTCGATCTGGCGTTCCACCATCCTGCGCCGCTCATCATCTCGTGGATAGGGAAACATATCTATTCAATTCAGAATCCGGACTTCTCCGCTTCATCAATGGAGGCATCGATCTGTTTCTGGAGTGCTTCGGGAAGACCGTTGATCTTTACATCCAGAAAACCGCGAATAATGGTCGCGGTCGCTTCATCCTCATCGAGCCCCCGGGACATGAGATATTCAATTTCATCTTTTGCGAGTTTACCGACTGCAGCTTCATGGGAAAGCTCGGTACCTACCACAGACCCCTCAATTTCCGGAATCGCATAAATGACCCCGTCTTTCAGGATCAGGCCCTTGCATTCGAGATGGCCTCGGGTGCCGGCAGTCTTGCCGTTAATATGGCCCCGTGAAATGATGGTGCCGCCTTTGGTAATGGCACGCGTGATCAGTTCGGCGCTCGCACCGACACCTTCGAGTATAGCACGGGACCCGAGATCCATCAGTGAACCGGGAGTGGCGATTACGATGCTGCTGAATCGGGCAACCGAGTTCGCACCTTTGAGTGTTGCAGTTGGGTACATCTGGACCTTTTTCACCGGTTGCATGCAAACATAGTTGGAAAGGAAAACCCCGTTTTCCTCAACTACTGACGCGCTTCTCGGGTAGACTTCGATATTTTCACTCCAGTTATGGATCATGGTGAAGCTGATCTTCGCATTCTTTTTCACATAGAACTCAGAGATGCCGTAATGTGCACCACCTTTACCAACATGTGCACCACTCGTGCAGCCGGAAATGATGTGGAGTTCAGCACCTTCTTCAGCGATAATGATATTATGGACATGCTGGATCTGGTCTTTGCCAAGGTACAGGCATGCCTGGATGGGAAGGATATTGCTCGATCCTTTGTGGGCAATTATGACGTACCCTTTGGGATCTTTTTGTGCTGCAACATATTTCGTGACCTCATCTTTATCGGGGGAGACCATTTTCCAGTTGTAGTCTTTAAGCCACGCATATTTTTCGAATGCTTTTGCATATGAGAGGACTTCAATACCCTCCTGTGAGCATTCTGCGTGAACAACATCCTGGTCCATCTGGAGGAAGCTGCCACACCGGTTCTTCATTCCGAGATCGATGCCCGACTGGGCAAGTCGTTCCTGGTCGACCTTTGAGAGTTCCGGGGTAGTTATGCGTGACGGCATTCGAGACACTCCTTATATCCGCGCTGTTTGATATCCTTTAAAATTTCTCGGGGATTTCCATGACATCTTATCTGCCCGTCGCACATAACATGACCTTTGTCTGCGTCAAGGTAATCGAGAATGTAACCCGTGTGGGTAATGACAAGACCACTTTTTTTCCGGTTGGCGCGGTGTTTGTCTTTTTCAAGAAGTGTACCGATCGTGGTCCCAATAAGAGAAATATTCTCCAGATCTACTCCGCTCTCCGGCTCATCGAGCATGACAAAATCCGGGTTCTGGATCATCAGCTGGAGCACCTCGCTGCGCTTAATCTCCCCGCCGGAAAATCCCTTATTGATATCCCTTTCCAGAAATTTATCCATATGAACTGATTTAGCCAGTTCCGGAATATTTTCCTGTTTGGTCCGGGAAATGGCGGTGAGCATCTTTCCCAGTTTCAATCCGGAAATCGTAGGTGGGCGCTGGAAGAGCATGCCGATACCACGTTTTGCCCGTTCGTTAGCGTGCATGTTCGTTACATCTTCACCATTATAGGTGATCGACCCTTTTGTCACCGAATAGTTGGAATAACCCATCAGGGTCATGAGAAGTGTTGTTTTTCCGGATCCATTGGGGCCCAGCAGAACATGTGTTTCCCCATCGTCTATTTGGAGATTTATGTCGTGCAAAACTTCTTTGTCGCCGACATTGACATACAAGTTTTTGACCTGCAGCATAAAACAATCGTAGAGATTATGTCTATCGCTGCATTAAACGCTTTTCACGTTACTAACAAAAGTTGCTGGCTTTTCGGCATCTTTTAACCCCTCGAATGGTAAATTACTCACAGGATCACGTTGTATGAGGTCTGATAAAGTCCAGGATAAGGAAGGCAAGGCGAGAGTCCGGCAAGGGTCAAAACATGCAAATAAGGGCTTTCTAACCGCTGATTCTCCGGATATCCACCCGTTTGTAAACCGTATTATATGCGGGGACGCACAGGATGTTCTTTTCCGTATCCCGGACCGGAGTATCGATCTTATCATTACATCTCCTCCTTACAACTTCGGGCACACCTATGCGCAGGATCCGCATGATGATACGCATGAATGGAATGAGTATTTCGAAAAGCTCCTGCAGGTCTGGACGGAGTGTGAACGGGTGCTCAAGCCGGGTGGCCGAATAGCTGTGAACGTCCAGCCGCTCTTTTCTGATTATGTACCAACCCATCACATCATCTCCCGTCAGTTAGCCCGGCTCGGGCTGCTTTGGAAAGCGGAGTTCCTCTGGGAGAAGAACAACTACAATGCAAAGTATACCGCTTGGGGAAGCTGGAAATCGCCTTCAATGCCCTATATCAAATATACGTGGGAATTTATCGAGGTTTTTGATAAGGAGACCCACAAGAAGACAGGCAGACGTGAGGATATCGATATTACCGCGGATGAATTCAAGGAGTGGGTGCTTGGAAAGTGGTCATTTCCCCCGGAGATACGAATGAAGGATTACGAACATCCGGCTATGTTTCCCGAAGAACTTCCACGGAGACTGATGAAACTTTTCTCGTACAAAAATGATATCGTGCTCGACCCTTTCAACGGAGCCGGCACGACAAGTCTCGTTGCCTGGAAACAAGGACGCCGTTTTATTGGGATCGATATCTCGGAACAGTACTGTGATATGGCACTGAAACGTTTGGCCCGGGCAGATGGGATAACAGGGTCCTCGGCAGGGTATCCTGTTCCATCGATCCTCACAATAAATGATCAGAATAAGGAAAAATGAGGTGAAGTCCGGCCTTCATACGGGCATATTCTGTTGAATGTATTCATAGACGCCCGGCCTGTCGAACTGATGTTCGAGGATGTAATTGTGGACCTGAGCCATATGTTCGTATGGAGTGAAGAGTGCCCGATACGTGCTCAGATGTGTATTGTAGTCAGAGACCAGGTCGTTGTGCAATGATACCTGTGCATTATAGTCCTTAATATTGCCCGAAATTTTCAGATTTTTCATCTGTGCTTCGAGTTGAGTAATTCTTTCCTGCCGGGCTTTGAGATCCGATTCAAGGCTCTTCAGCTGGGGTTCAAGTTCGTTTGTTTTCTGGAAAGATTGAAGATATATGTTATTAATAAACCGAGTCTCTTTTCCACTTGTATAGACCTTTGTGCCATTACCAATGGGAATAATTATGGGGCTTGATTGCAGTGTGCGACCTCCCTCGAGTTTATCAGGTGGGACCCCTACAAAGGAGAAATTTGTCGTTTCAATATACGTGTAATTCGTGTTTTTATAGAGATAAGCATCATCAGCTACTCCAACTGCCATATGTGTTTCCGGTCCAAACGACATCAGGGCAACTTTGTACCCCTCATGGGAAAGAAGTCCGGCAAGAAGCAGGCTTTTGTCATCACAGTCTCCGGATCCTTCTACAACTGTCTCAACGGGAAATTTTGCCGGATTGTCCGTAAGTGTTTCATATCGGAGTGACTGGACGAATGTGGTTATCAGTTCGAGATATTCATCATCAGAAAGTCCCTTTGCCGTTTTAATTTTTTTGAACTCTTCGGTCAGGGCAAGGTAAAGATCGTCCTGAGCTGGATCATTTACCATGGATCGGTAACTGTCCGAAACCCAGACCACTTCGGATATGTTTCCATAAAGTGTGACCTCTTTATTGGTATTTTTTGCACCCATGTACACGGAGTTGCTGACAGGTACCGTGATCGTAATACTCCCCTTTCCAAACGGATACGAATGGGTTGAATCAATGGGTGGTAAATTAGAGGGTGTTGGAACAATATGGGGTGAAACAACAGATGCATGGGGCAGAAGGAATCCTCCTGTATACGCTGCCAATACGGCTATAGCAAAAACAAATAAAAGACCTATGAGAAAAACTGCTTTTTTACCGTGCATGTATCTGTCCTCGATGAGTTGTATGGTACGTGTTTGTCATAGAATATCTTCCAGCTGAGCAATGGAATCGATGATATATGTTGGTTTTATTGTTGCTCTCTTCAGTGCCTCTTCACGGAATTTTCCCGTTCTGACAAGGATGCTCCTCATTCCTGAATTGTCCGCGCCTCCAATATCTGTGATAATGTCATCTCCAATCATCGCTACCTGTCCATGCAGTAAACCCATGTCGCGCAGTGCAAGATCAAAGAAGGCTTTTGATGGTTTCCCCACAACCGTTGCTGTTTTTCCTGTGGCATATTCAAGTGCCTGCACAAAGGGGCCGGCCGAAAGGGAGAGGCCATCGCGCGCCATCCAGTACCGGTCTTTTTCAAGTGCAATCAGCTCTGCACCATCTATGAGGTGACGAAAAGCACCATTGAGGCTATCATAGGTAATCGTATCTCCCGCATCCCCAACAATCACATAATCTATCTTTGCACTGGTATCATGAGCACATACTTGCTCGAAATCCCGGTCAACATCGCCAGTGGTGAGAAGATAACAATGACGTTTGCCGGTTTTTTTCATATAAGCCATGGCTGCAAGGGGCGGAGTGAAAATATATTCCTCCGGTATGTCAAATCCCATGGCTGATAACCGGCTGGCAATCGTCTTCCGACATTTCCGTGTTGTATTGGAGACAAACCTGAATATGTAATCTTTCTGCATGAGATATTCTATGGCGGCTTGTGCACCTTCAAGTGGGCGTTCCCCTACATAAAGAACCCCGTCAAGATCGATGAGAAAGCCCTTTATTCCTTTCATACCCTCATAACTGCTTTCACGGTTTTGTTTCAATGCCAGGTCTTTCACGGCATCACCATATATCAGAAGAATTGTGTTCCAGGAAAGATTAAACGTCTCATTGCACCATCGGACATGTTTTTACACTTTCACCCTGCACGGCCGGAGGTTTATACATTCATTTCTGGATGTAATCCTGACGATGGTTGCACTACAAGCATCTGCCCGGATCGGATCCCTCTGGCACCAGCGCATGCAGACGCTGAAGGAATATGAAGTTGTCCGGGATGGAAACATATTCGAGACGAGTTTTTCCAACAGTGTTGTTTTCTCATCGGAGTATGATAAGGCGCGGCAGCAGCTCGATCATCTGATAACCGGTTACCATGACCGGCCTTTTGAAGAGATTTTCTCTGGGGAAGAGCTCTCCAATGACTGCGGTACCTGCTTCTCGCTAATGAGCCCGTACTCTCTTCACCCCCCGGCATTCGATCTCGATCACTACAGGAACTCTATTCTCGGTGATTTGACTCTCGTCCGGGGGATAGGCCGGGCAACGGAAAAACGACTCCGGGCCCGGGGTTACGAGACCCTGCATGATCTCACAGAGCATCCTAAATACCGATCGTATGTACACCCGGTCATTGACTGTATGTGTCACGGGAGTTCGCGTGATATCATGGAACTTGTTGGTAAACGACATGCAAAATCGCACCCCCTGGTACTGGGAGCAGCAGGTTTGCACGAACTCGAGGATTATGTTTTTCTTGATATCGAGACTATGGGCCTGTCCTCCCGGCCGATCATTCTCTTCGGTATCGGGGTGATGGAAAACAGATCCATGAATGTTTACCAGTACCTGCTCCGTGATATTGCTGAGGAACAGGCAGCACTCTATGAGACAATCCGCCATTTGTCCGGTGAACGAAAAGCTCTCGTGACGTTTAATGGCAAAGCATTCGACCTCCCCTACATCAATGACCGGCTCGGTTACTATGGGATGAGCACTCCGGCCAGTACCCGCATCCCGCATTTCGATGTTCTTCATTTCAGCCGCCGGCGCTGGCGGGATCAGTTCTCCTCATTGCGTCTCACTGCGCTGGAAAGGGAGATCCTGCATATTCACCGCGAGGATGATATCCCTGGCCAGATGGTGCCGGAATTTTATGAAACATACCTGCGGACGGGTAATTGCGGTCCTCTGGTCCCGATCGTTGAACATAATCGGCAGGATATCATTTCGCTGGCCCTGTTGTTTTTCCACTTGATGGGGGAATCCTGTGGCTGTTGAGGATGTGATCCGAATTCTCACTACCAACCCGGTCTATCATCACCGTGTCGTGCATACCGAAATTATTGAACCCCGGCTCCCCCGCTACGGTACACTTGATTCTCCTCTCTCCGATTGTATCACTTCATACCTTGATCAGAACGGCATCCGGCTTTACTCACACCAGTGTGATGCAATCAACCTTGCTCACGCCGGAAAAAATGTGATTCTCACTACGCCAACAGCAAGTGGCAAAACCCTGGCGTTTAACATTCCGGTTTTTTCCGCACTTGAAGCCGACCCGGATGCCCGTGCGTTGTACCTGTACCCGACAAAAGCGCTGTCAAACGACCAGCTCACAACGCTTGAACGAATGGCAGACTATACCGGCATTTCAGCAAAACCTGCCATCTATGACGGGGACACCCCCCAGTCGCGACGAGCGGCGATACGGGATAACTCGCGGATAATCATCTCAAATCCCCATGAGATGCATCATGTCCTGTCCTGGCACATGAAATGGCGCCCGCTGTTTGCGAATCTCCGGTATATTGTCATCGATGAGGCACACCGGTACCGGGGGGTATTTGGTTCGCACATTGCGATGCTGATCCGGCGATTGTCACGGCTTTGCCTTCATTACGGCTCACGCCCACAGTTCATCATGTCCACGGCAACGCTGGCAAACCCGGTGGAATTTTCCTCTCGACTGACCGGTCATCCATTCGAGCTGGTTGACGGTAATGGTTCCCCCCATGGAAGAAAACATTTCGTTCTCTATAACCCGTTCTACGATGGCGTTGGTGAACGTTCTACTCACCAGGAAACAAAAGATCTTCTGGTATCCTGTGTGAAAAACGATCTCCAGACGCTGTGTTTCACCGGTTCGCGGAAGATGGCGGAACTCGTCACGCTCTGGGCGCGGGAGGATGCACGGCGTTCGAGTGTTCAGCTTGCAGATGCGATTTGCGTGTACCGGGCAGGTTATCTTCCTGAGGACCGGCGGGCAATAGAGGCCCGTCTCAAAGAAGGGACAATGAAAGGTGTCGTGTCGACAAATGCACTTGAGCTCGGCATCGATATCGGATCGCTTGATGCCGTGATTATTTCCGGTTACCCGGGCACCATGATGTCTACCTGGCAGCAGGCCGGCAGGGCCGGGAGGAAGGGAGATGTATCCCTTGCCCTCCTTGTAGCACAGGCAAACCCCCTTGACCAATACTTCATGAATCATCCGGATCAGTTCTTCTCGCGTTCGAATGAACACGCAATTATTGATACTGAAAATCCCTATATCGTATCCGGGCATCTGCTCTGCGCAGCGGCTGAACTTCCGCTGCGAGAAGATGAAGACCGCATTTTTTTCGGGGATTCTTTCTCGCAATTGCTTCCGGAACTAGCATCTCCCGATCTTATCCGGAAGACTGCCCGAGGGTGGGTGTATTCCGGGCGGGGCAGGGCAGCTGAACTGGTAAGCCTTGGGGGAGTACCCGGAGAATCATTCCGGATTGTGTGCCATGGCAGGCTGCTTGAGACCATGGATAGGGCACAAGCATACCGGGAAGCACATAAAGGTGCAATTCTTCTCCACCAAGGGGAGATGTTCCTTGTTAAAGAGATGGATCTGGAAACCCATATCGTACGGGTAACTGAAGCAGATGTGGATTACTATACACAGCCCTTAAAAGAAGTGGACCTTGCGATCATCGAGACCCTTGAAACCCGTGAAGTGAATGGCGTGAAATGTGCCTTTGGGGCAGTGGAAGTGACCGAACAATATACCGGTTACAAGATCAAACGCGGCGATACCATCCTTGGTGTTGAATCCCTTAGTCTCCCCCCACTCACCTTCAGGACAAAAGCATTCTGGCTCATCCCCTCTCCTCATACGGAACAGAACGTTTTGAAAGGGAACCTGGATCTTGCTGGCGGGCTGCATGGTGCAGAGCATGCCATCATTGCCCTCATGCCCCTGCATGTGATGTGCGATCGCTGGGACGTTGGTGGATTGTCATCAGCTGCATATGGTGAGAACGGGGAGCCGGTCATATTTGTGTATGATGGCTATGAAGGGGGTATCGGACTTGCGGAGAAAGCCTACGAGCTCCTGCCCGATCTGTTTGCCACTGCCCATGCACTGGTCCGGGACTGCAGGTGTGAGGATGGCTGCCCGTCCTGCATTTACTCACCCAAATGTGGTAATGACAACCAGCCACTCGATAAAATCGCGACCACACTTATTCTGGAAGAGCTCTGTCAGGAACCCGTGATAGCTGAATCTTCTATGGATGCTGCAGGCTCTGAAACAGCCTCTTCATGAACCGTCCACTGTTAGTCCACGAGAATGACCCGGCTCTCCTGCTCAGGATCGTCGTCTTCAAAGATGAACAGATCGTCTATTGTGGTATGCAGGGTCCGGGCTACATCATGGGCAAGTTTGAGTGACGGATTATATTTCCCCTGTTCTAAAAAGACAATCGTCTCCCTTCGCACACCTACTTTTTTTGCGAGGTCATCCTGTGTAAGGGAAAAACGCGCCCGGTATTCTTTGATTCTGGTCTGCACGGTGATGCACTCCAATTATATCCTATTCTACATCCCCTTTCCGGAACAGATAGATCTGGTAGAGCCTTGCAGAGAGTGCAAGAACGATAATGGACAGTGCGAGTGCAATCTGCGTTCCCAGCCTCAGTATTCCCAGATAATCCAACCAGAACAGGCAGAACATAAAGAACAGGCCGGTTAGCCATGCATATGAAAGCCCATAGGCGCCGATCTTTTTTGAGCGCTCATCAGATTCCGGTTCATCCCCATATTGCCGGTGTCGGGTAATGCCCGTGATGAGGAAGGCAAGTCCAGCTACAAGCAGGATAGTGCCGATGATGGCTTCACCCGCCGTAAGGATCATGGAAGCGATACCGCTGATTATCATAAGTATTCCAATGATGATGCGGTAGAGATTTCTGGATTTCATTTCTATTTCCCCTGTGTGTTATCTATTTCTAACACTCTTTCGTATTAATGTTACCTATTTCTAACATTAGCGCGTGATACCGGCTTGGAGTATCGAACCCTTGGTGGGTATATTCCGGGACGTTTGCCATCCATCATATGACTCGTGGGGTCTTGAGAATCACCCCGGCATTCTAACTGTACCCATGCGACCCCCTCCACGACCCATAGATCATAAAACCGTAAATTATCGATGTAAATATTGATAATATTTGTATGGAATTCAAGAGCCTCATGGGGGGTCGCATGGGTACATTTTATTTTTGCCGCCAGTATACATGAGTCGTTCCGGTGATCTCATGCAGTGATATCTCACCCGTGAATCTACTGGAAATTGGGGGTAGGATTCCAGGTAATGGACTGGGTTCTGACTTGTGAATTGTACCCATGCGACCCCCAAATAACCGCCGATATGAAAGCTCCGCTGGAAGGAAAAGACTTACGAATAAAAAAAATTTAAAAGAACAACAGGATTTCTCCAGAGCCGAAAAAAGAATTTATTCTTTAATAGTAGAGCGGACGGAGAGGAATACCGGCCCCCGTACATCCACTTTCTTGTTATTGTCCGTAACGGCACGCATCGCGAACTCCTCGATCTTTAAGTTGATATCACTGGGAAGTTTTGCCATCTTTATCTGCACGATGGTGGACTTTCCGCACCGGGCAGCTTCTTCAATCCGGGCAGCGGCAAGTGCTGCAACTGCGCTCAGGTAGCTGATGCCGGTTGAAATTCCCTCTGTCCGCACCTGTTTCCACTTCTCAACATCTGGCACACCCAGAATTGATCCCTCGTGGACAAATATCTCATTGGCACAGGCAGGACCACAGAGCTTTGCATTGGATTCCGGCTCTTCCACGGTCACTTTTATTGCTACCCCGCCAAGAGTCCCTTCCCATGCATCGAATGAGCATGGCCCGGCAGCAGCACCATTTGCGGTGGCGACACGAAGGATCGCTGCCGCAAGCTGCTTTCCCTCTGGGGACACTGGTTCTTCCCGCACGTGAACTGCTCGGGCGATCTCCCGATCGGTAATCGGCCGGGGGAAGAACTGCGGGAAACAGAGTTGCCGGACATCATTAGAATTATACGCGATCATCGCAAGCCGTTCAACACCCAAGCCGAGGTTCATCACCGGTACCCCGATGCCGTACTCAGCAAGTGCCGAGGGGGAGTACATGCCGAATGTTGCCACTTCGACCCAGCCATGCACCGGGTGACGGGCGTACACTTCGGTCTGGGAATCCGGCATATAATACTTGGACCGTTTCTCATCCGGCTGGAAACGGAAATCTGTGTACCCGAATGCGGAGAGGAGTGCTTCGCTAATGGCTTTACCGTCCTCTATGGTGACATCTTCACCAGCAATGATACAGGACGCTGAGTGGTAGGTCATGAGTCGTGTCGGTCCTTCGGCCTGCTCGCGCCGGAAACACCGGTCAACCGAGAAGAGCCGGATGGGGAGTGCTGTTTTTTCCCAGATTGCACCAAGGGTCATGAACCAACCGCTCGTCATGTGGCTGCGGAGGGTGGAGCGCGAGGATTCGGGGACAAGCGCCCTGAACTCCGGAAAGACCGCGTCAAGGATGTGCACAACCAGTGCGTCATCCACACCCAGCACCTTGGAGAGTTCGAAGGTAAGTTCGTCGCCGTCAATCTCGGATTTTTTATACGCATGAAGTGTCTCCCGCAAGTGCTCCTCGGTCTCCTTTGTCATGGGCTGGTAATGCTCATGGTGATGGGCTTGTTCGACCGGAACCGCATCGTGGTGGACGAGCGGGCTCCGGTGACTCATCAGGATTTCGTTGATCTCATCGAGCTGTTTACGAGCGATCCCTACGTTCGGGCGCGGGAGCCCTCCTAAGTAGAAGACCCGGTCGAGCACGGCCATAGCTTCAGGGCCGAACTGGCGGTAGATATCCTGTTCCTCGATGATGACCGGGTTTTCAGCCTCATCAAATCCCAGCGAAAGGTACGTCTCGCGAAGCCGGTTTATCGTAGCAAATATCGGGTGCGGCTGAGCCCGTTTGAACGAGAGACACGGGTAGGTTGCTGCATGTCCCGGTGGTGTTACAACTGACGGGCCTTCGTGCCATGCATCTTCAAAATTTTCATGCGACTTTCTTTTCCATTCTTCGGGATTGAACCTCATGTTTTACGCTCCAGGCAGACTACTCTGCTCAATATATTCTCATCTTTGAACCGGTAATCGCACGCGGCTGCAATTTTCTCTGCAAACGATCGCACATGCTCATGCTCCGGCATATTCTCTCTAGCCAACCGGTTTCTACTGTATCCCAGATACATATATCCCTTCACTTCCACAAATGACGCTCCCGAATCCTGTAAAATCGCAGCATATTTTTCCGGTGCGAAATCGTTGAGATCCTTGACAAGAGTGATTCGCACCGCGGATCGCCTCGTTCCGAGCAGGGCAAGGCTCTCGTTCACCCGTTCCCAGTAATCCTCCTGCGGACGACATACCTTCATGTAGGTCTCCCGATCTGGTGCATCGAGTGAGACATACATCTGGTATGGGTAGCATCGCCGAAGCATGTCAGGATTGGTACCGTTAGTCACGAGAAATGTCGTATAACCCTTCTCATTGAAGAGATCGATTAGTTCAGGGAGCTGGTTGTAGAGCGTTGGCTCTCCGGAGAGCGAGATTGCGACATGTTTTGGATCCAGCGCTTCCTGCCACTTTTCAGGAGTGACCGTATTTTCGAGGACTGCATTATAACCGGCAAGAGCCTTTTTCTGGAACTTGTGTACCCCGGCAAGAATCGTTTCCGGAGAGCATTCCTCTACATCTGGTACTTCGTGCTCAAACGATCGCCAGCAGAAGAGGCACCGCTGGTTGCAGCGCAGGGTGGGGGTCATCTGGACGCAGCGGTGGCTGTCAATCCCATAGAACTGGTGCTTGTAGCACATGTCGCCGCCCATGAGCGCCCGTTTGCACCACATGCAGGGCTTGAGTGCAGCTCCCGAAGTCTTGGAAAAAAACTGGTATCCCTGCTTTCGCAGGGCATCACATGGTGCGGATGGCATCAATCCCAAGTGTCTCTAACGACTCTTTAAGCGTGTTCTGGGCCGCTTTCACCAGTGTGAGCCGGCGATCGCGAACCTTCCCCTCGCTTTTCAGTACCGGGTCAAAATGATAGAACGAGTTGAAGGTGTCTGCAAGTTCGCGGGAGTACGTGGCAAGGATATGCGGGCGGAGCTCCGCGATCACCCGCTCGATGACCATGGGTAGCTTGGCAATCTGTTTGGCAAGGGCAATCTCTGACGGTGTTTCGAGATCATAGCATTCCTCGAACGAGCCTGCTTTATCAAGGATACTGCAGGCACGGGCATGGGAGTACTGGATGTACGGGCCGCTCTGGCGTTCGAAGTCCAGTGCCTCCTTCCAGTCAAAGACCGTGCTCTTTTCGGGAGACACCTTCACGATATCATATCGCACTGCTGCAAGGCCGACCGACTGGGCGATTGCCCTCCGGGCCGGTTCATCAAGCTCCGGTCTCCGTGCGGTCACTTCATCAAATGCCCGCTTGTTAATCTCAGTGATAAGGTCGTCGGCTGAGACGAACTTGCCTGCCCGTGTACTCATTGATCCTTCGGGCAGGGATACGAACTCGAAATGGACAATCTCCGGCACCTTCTCTCCGAGCAGTTTCATGGTACACTGGAGCTGTGCACCAATCAGCTTGTGATCCGCACCAAGCACGTCGATCACCCGGTCAAAATTTGCCCCTTTCCAAGCATGGAATGCGAGGTCGCGGGCTGCATAGACTGAGGTGCCGTCACTGCGTCGGATCACGTACTTGTTCTCGAACCCGAACTCTGAGAGATCGAGTGCAAGAGTCTCTTCCTGTCGTGCCTGAGGAAGTTTTTTGATCCTATTAATGATCCGCTCGGTGTAACCATTCCGGATGAAATCGCTCTCCCAGACGAACCGGTCATGTGCTACATTGAGGTTCTTCATGGTGACCTCGAACCCTTCAAGGCAGCGCGAGACCTCGTTCCTGAACTTCTTGACTGTAGAAGTATCTCCTTTCTCCACCAGCTGCATCAGTTCGTTGACCTGCTGGGTGATCTGAGGATCCTTCTCGATCTCGCGGTTTGCTGCTATGTAGATGCGGGCGATATGGGCGTCCTCTTTCTCGCCCTCCTGCTGGGTGCTGTCAAGATGGGTGAATCCCCATACCACGATAGCGATCTGCCGGCCCATGTCATTGACATAATACTGTACTTCGAGCCGGTAGCCTGCCTTCCGGAACGCCCGGGCAAGGGTGTCTCCGATGATCGAGTTTCTTATATGCCCTACATGGAGGGGGCCGTTGGGGTTGGCACTCGTGTGTTCAAGAACCACACGGGTTGTTTTTTTCTCCAGTGAACCATAGCCCGGTTTCACTGCGGCTCTCACGGTATCGCTGACGTATTCTTTGCCGAAAACAAAATTGATATACGGACCTTTTGCTTCAACCAGTGTTCCCGCGAGTTCAGGATGTTTCGAAAGCTCAGCCACAAGATCCTGTGCGATTTTGACCGGTGCCTGTTTCTTCTGTTTTGCAAGTGCGAATGCGATGGTCGTGGCAAGATCGGCATGCTCCCCACCTTCGGCCAGCAGCACATCTTCCATGCCGGTGCTCTCCTTAAGCACGCGTTCCAGTATAGTTCGTTTCTCCAGTAACATCAGCACCCCGTCCTGTAGCGCAGGATTGCGGCAATCCCGCCGAATGCGGAGAAGAGGATCGACCCCTCTTCAAAATCATCGGAAATGAGCTCGACTTTGGCACTGCTTTGTTCAGCGAGTTTGGTCAGTTCATCGACGATATCGATCTCCTCTTCGAGAATGAGTGGTGCAGTACATTTTGGACATGCACCGAGAGGGATGTCCCGGACCGTTTTTCCAGCGTCAATATGGACTGTCTTCTCATTGGTAAAATCGCAGTTCTGGCATTTTATCCGGAGCCGGGATTTTCTGAGGTTTGCCGAGAGGAGCAGGGTATCGACTGCGCCCAGTTCAAGGTTTTTCCTGATGCTCTCTTCTCCATAGGCAGCAATACTGGCATCCTTGACGAGTTCTCGTAAGAACTTCTCCATGAACGCTTTTTCTTTGATGACACCCATGCCTTTGAGTGCGTCCTTTGCTGCATCTACAAGTTCGGAAAGCCCGTCTTCGTTGGTATATGCAACATCATAGATTCCGATGATCCGCTTCTGGACTTCGTGATGGAGAAAGTTACCTGCTTCAAACTCCTCTTTTGTCGGGCTGGGACCTCCGATAAGCACACCCTTGAACCGCTCGAAGAAATCTTTTTCTGCAAGGAATATGGCACTGGCCCGTTCTCCTATTCTGGTATAGAACTCGGCAATCGCAATCTCCCTGAGGCGCCCGAAGCGGGCAGCTGACTGACCACCCTTGCGCGTCTTTCCCGGGACTGTTGAAGTCGTTCCGCCAATGGGTTCGATCCGGTTGCCACGCAAAAATCCCCAGTAGGCTTCCCGACGATCAAGGACAAGAAGCCCATAAATGGACTTCTCTTCAAGCATTTGTTTAAGCGGCTCGAGCTCGAAGTTCGAGCTGCAGCGGTACATATAGAGGTTGAGCGGTTCGGGAGGCTCGACGATCGTGCACTGGAGATCAGTACGATCACCATAGGTTTTGACTGTACCACAAAAGATCGCAAGCCCATGCAGTGGCGGGCGCTTGTAGTATTTGAGCCGGGAGAGGATGGAGGAGATGGCACTCTGGACGTTGGTTTTGGTCTGTTTGCTTTTGATATTGGCACACTGGCCAAACTCGTCTTTGAGCTGATTGGTAACATCGTAGATCTGCTTGTCAGGGGGGATATAGATCGTGATAAGTTCCGTCCCGTCTCCCTGCTGTAACTCGAGTTTCTCAAGCGCCTTTTTGAACTCGTAACGCTTTCGCGCGTCGTCCATCTCCCGTTCTTCTGCCATTGCCGGTCTCAAACCTCTCTGGAGCTATTACTTATTCACTCGCGTGTGGCATAAATTTGCCTCAAGTACATAATGATCCGTGTGTCGACATCGCTGTTGATGCCATGACCCCCGGAAAATTCGGTGAATGTTTTGGGTTCCTGTGCTCTGTCAAAAAACTGTTTTCCACTTGCTATAGGTATGATCGGGTCACTCGCCGCATGGAAGAACCAAACCGGGCGCGGGGTGATTTTTGTGAAATAGGTACTGGGTTCAACGGATGTGGCAAACCGTATGGGATCTCCCGAGTAACCCTGCTGAATCATTGAATCCAGCAATCCCCAGTCGGATGTGGAGATTCCCATGTACCCGGCAAACCGGGGATCAACCCCGGCAGCGACTGCTGCATATCGTCCCCCATTACTCGACCCCATCACGTAGACTGGTACTGAGAACCGGTCAGAAATGATCATCTGCGCGTTGACCAGATCGCATACTGAGAGATAATATTGCGGCCAGTCCCCTTTTTCAAACCGGCTGTAATCCTGCTGGATCAGCTGTGGGCTGAATGGCATACCTGGGGTTTCTGCACCATTGCCCCTTGAATCGGTAAACATGAACGCATAACCTGCAGCCGTATACTTAACCATCCGGTTCTCATGACCTGCGATTTTCTCCCCTGCTCCGGGAGCATACACGATTGCTGCCTTTGGGTTTTTAGGTGCAGCGAGGTAGGTGATCACATCACCGTTCTTTGTATGCATGACAATTCGGGTTTTGGTGTAGGTCTCGTTAGAGAAGAGTACCTCTTCACTTATCGTCACCGGTGCACAGGTCACGGAAAGGGTGCCGTTGTTATCTACTGCGTATGCAGATTTTGTTCCTGTACTAGGTGTACCCGTACAGCCGGAACACGCAAGAAACAAGATAATGATGATCCCTATAGTAAAAAATGAACGCATAATCAGCACCCGAAACAGTGGTGGATCAGGCAGATCGTCTTTGCATCAATGATCGTGCCATTACGGATCATAGCCGGCAGGTCGCAGATGGCAACATCTACTACCTCAATTACTTCATCCTCATCTTTCCCGTACTCCTGCGAGGGGGAAAGGTCCCGGGCTTCGAACAAATAGATTTTCTCATCGGTATAACCCGGTGTTGTATAAATGAACCCTTTTTCCAGCATAGTCTGCGCTGCGAAACCTGTCTCTTCGATCAGTTCGCGGTGTGCAGTCTGTAACGGATCTTCACCCGGTTCCATTGTTCCTGCCGGGGCTTCGAGTATATACTGGTCTATAGCATACCGGTATTGTTTTACCAGTTTGCACCGTTCACCCTCCAAGGGAAGAATTACCACGGCGTTGCTTGGGTGTACGATCACTTTTTCCCGTTCAATCCCGTTCGGGAGCCGGATCATACGACTCTCTATCCAGAGACGCCTGCCGCGAAAGATCTCCATTTATTCCTCGTAAGGAATCGGGTCTTGTCTTCCGATTGCTGTAAATGCTTCTTTCCGGAAATGGCATGACCCGCAGGTACCACAGGCTTTCTCTTCTTTTTGGTAACATGACCATGTGTGCTCGTACGGAACGCCGAGTTTCATGCCCACGTTCAGGATGTCTGTCTTTGTCATGTGAATGAAGGGGGTTTTTAGCAAAATCGTGGTCGTGTCCTTTGTCCCCAGATCTATCACGCGCTGGAACGCTTCGATAAACTGCGGGCGGCAGTCCGGGTAGCCACTGTAATCGAGCGACTGGACTCCGATGAAGATTGCATCTGCATCTTTCGCTTCGGCAAAACTAGTTGCAATGGAGAGCAGGTTGGCATTCCTGAACGGCACGTAGGTGTTGGGCACGTGCGCCCGGGCCGCGTCAAATTCCTCCACGGCAATTTTTTTATCAGTGAGACTGCTCTCCCCGAATTGGGAAAAATAGCCGACATTGATTGCGATGAAGTCTTTTGCGTGAAGCAGGGAGGCAATCTTCTGTGCGCAGGCCAATTCTTTTAATTCCGTCCGCTGCCCGTAGTTCAGGTGCAGGGCGCAGATCTCATATCCCTCACTCTTTGCCATGTATGCAAGCGTGGACGAGTCCATGCCGCCGGAAAGTAAACATACCGCTTTCATTTCACACCTATGATCTTATGCAACTGCAACTGGAACCTGACAGGTAGGTTGTTGTGCAATATGAATTGTGCAATGGTAGTGTAATCGCTGCCAGCAACCGGCGAGAAGAAAACCTCCCCGTCAATCCGGTGCGACTCCATGATCTGCTGTGCATATTTGCAGTCAGTTTCATCCTTAAGGACAAACTTCACGCTGTCCTGCGGGCGTATGGCATCGAGCAGGGACAGATCGCTCTGCTCTCCGGATGACGGGCATTTCACATCCATACAGATAGAGGCATACGGCTGCACCCGGGTAAATGCAAAGGTGCCGTTTGTTTCAATATCGATCAGCGCGCCCCGCTTGTGCAGTGATGCGAGCAGAGGTTCCAGTGCTGCTGCCTGCATGAGTGGTTCGCCACCTGTGATGCAGATGTACGGGGGGTTGATGCGCCAGACCTGCTCAAGGATCTCATCAAGACCCATTTCCCTACCCCCGGAACGGGAGTCCTTCGTATCGCACCAGTGACAGTTCAGGTTGCAGCCGGCAAGCCGGATGAAGAGGCAGCCTTTGCCCTGATTCTTGCCTTCCCCCTGAAGGCTCCTAAAGATTTCAGTGACCTTCATTTAGGTAAGCTCGGCGCAGGCTGTGGGAGATTCCCAGACACGTATCTTAGTTACGGTTGCCTTTATTCCCCGTTCCTGGCAGACTGCAGAGAGGTCATCCCGGATAATGACTGCCATCAGTTCGCTTGTTGGCTCTCCGGGTGTTGTGATAACCGGGTGGAACTCCTCGATGCGGGGGACCATTGGATCATCGCGGTTCAGGATGATCTGGTGATCGTACTTGTTGATCACCTGCTTGATCAGACTGTAATCGATCAGGATTTGCGTTGCCGGGTCCGGCTCCCCTTCCATCCAGACCTCAATCTTCCACCGGTGCCCATGGAGGTTGGCGCACTTCCCCTTGTAATGGAGCAGACGGTGGCTGGTATCGATCTGCACCTCTTTATAGATCCCGACTTTCATCGCATATCATTGGCTGGCAGGATATAATATTATTATGAGTGCGGTATAATAGTATAAGACAGGCAGGTGGAGTGCCACAATTTATAAATCGGACCCCCGCGATTGTATATATCTCAGTGTGGGTTATCGATAACCACAAAAACAACTAAAATGAGGTTATTTAATGGGACAG
>JBAZQT010000051.1:0-21219 GCA_041645055.1 Methanoregula sp.
CCGTGAGTCATTTGTATATGAAAATGCACGAGAGATTGTCTCATCGCTCGGTGCATCAAGCCCAACAGATGGAATCCGGGTTGCCGACGATGATGGCTGGTACCTGATCCGGGCAAGCGGCACTGAACCGAAGATCCGTATCACCGCCGAAGGAAAGTCACTCCAAAAAGCAAAGGAGATGCTTTCAATGGGACGTGATAAAATACAGCAGGGGAAAACTGCTTAAATGTTGTAAGAGGAGCTGTACGTATGGAATGTGTCGTGCTCGCCGCAGGTGAGGGAAAGCGGATGCGCCCTCTCACGGCGAAGCGCCCGAAGGTGATGCTCCCACTCGCTAACCGCCCGATGATGGAGCATCTGATTCTTGCAGCTCGTGACGCAGGAATCACCGATTTTGTTTTTGTCGTCGGGTACGGAGAAAGGGAGATCCGAAAATATTTTGGGGATGGAACAGCATGGGGTCTTCATATTGCGTATGCTGCCCAGAGAAACCAGCAAGGGACTGCTGATGCCGTTCGATCAGCACGGGATCTTGTGACAGGACCGTTCCTTCTCCTGAATGGGGATATGATCTTAAAAACCAACGATATTGTGAATATGTGCAATAAGCAGGCTCCCTGCATGGGAATCAGCACGACCGATCATCCTAGTGACTATGGGGTTGTTCTAGAGGAAGGGGGTTTTGTGACTTCCCTTGAAGAGAAATCAAAACAGCCCAAATCCAACCTGATCAATGCCGGGGCATATCTTTTTTCTCAGGAGATCTTCGGCCTTATCGATAAAGTGCAACCATCTCCTCGCGGTGAACTTGAACTCACCGATGCCCTTGACGGGTTAATTGCGGAAAAGAAATTGAAAGCCTACCATCTGTCCTACTGGATGGACGTTGGCAACCCATGGGATATGCTTGATGCAAACACTACCCTGATAGAATCACTTGATGTGAAAAATGCCGGGACGGTTGAAGAGGGAGTATTCCTTCAGGGCCCGGTCGATATAGGGAAAGGAAGCGTAATAAAATCGGGAACCTATATTGAGGGACCCTGCATCATAGGGAAAAATTGTCGCATCGGACCTCACGCATATATCCGCGGGGCTACCAGCATTGGCGATGATTGCCATATCGGGCATTGCTCTGAACTAAAAAATTCCATTATTATGAGCGGAACAAAAATCCCCCACTTTAACTATATCGGAGATTCCGTTATTGGATCCGGGTGTAATTTTGGCGCAGGAACCAAACTTGCAAACCTCCGGCATGATCATGGAAATGTCAAAGTATGCGGAAAAGATACACGAAGGAAAAAATTCGGTGCTGTCATTGGAGACGATGTTCAGTTTGGCATCAATTGTTCCATCAATGTTGGTTCGATGATAGGTAGCGGAGCACAATTTGCACCCAATTCTTCGATTGAGGGGTGTATCGGGGACAAAGCAATAATCCGTTAGGTGAAAAATGCAAGCCGTCATTTTAGCAGCAGGAGAGGGAAAACGGGTGCGTCCGCTCACGAGGAGCCGACCCAAAGCGATGATCCCGGTAGCGAACCGGCCGATCATCGAATACGTTATTGAAGCACTATTGAAAAATGGAATACGCGACATTGTAGTCGTTGTCGGGTACAGGAAGGAGCAGGTAACCCGTTTTTTGAACCAGCTCGATATACCGATAGAAGTGGTGGTCCAGACCAAGCAACTTGGTACTGCACATGCTCTTTTATGTGCGGAGTCCAAAATTTCCGGGGATTTTCTCGTCTTGCCCGGGGATAATTACATTGATCCCAAGTCAATAGCACACATTAAGGATATTCCTAATGCGATGCTGGTAAAAGAACATCCCAATCCATCGAATTTCGGGGTTGTAATGTTGGAAGACGGTTATGTAACCCGCATTATCGAAAAGCCTGAACATGCTCCCAGTTTTATGGTGAGTACCGGCATTTACTCCCTGAAAAAGGATTTCTTCTCCAAAATACACGGAAATGACATCACTGACGTAATCTCCCTTATGATCGATGAGGGAGAGCAGATTCAGGCAATTCCTGCTGGTGACTGGCAGGATGCAATCTTTGCATGGGATCTCCTCAGGATGAATCGTCACCTTTTGAGCACACTCCTCCCCGCCAAAGAGGGTACTACAAGCAGGCAGACTATCATTCAGGGAGCGGTAAGGATTGGAAAGGGCACAACAATAGGTCCCAACACCGTCATCACAGGGCCTGTTTTCATAGGAAATGATTGTACTATAGGTCCGAACTGCTGCATAATGCCTAACACAAGCATCGGTTCGCGGGTCACTATCGAACCATTCACATCGATTGGAAATACCTTGATCATGGACGATTCCATGATTGGATCACATTCCCTGATCAAGGATGCTGTGTTAGGGGAGAGGTGTACTCTTGCGGATCATACCTCTGCAAGCCCGGTGAAGGGTATTTTAGAAATTGAAGGTTGTGTGACACAATCGGAATTCGGAGCAATCCTTGGAGATAATGTGAAAGGCGGATCGTTTTCACTTTATCATAACTGCATAATCGGAAACAATGTTACTATTGAGGAACAGGGCTGTCTGAAATCCCGGAATATCCCGGACGGCTCTATGGTGATGTAACGTGTGCGGTATTGTCGGGTATGTCGGAAGGAGAGAGGCTGCACCCCTGATCGTTGAAGGATTGAAAAAACTCGAATATCGGGGATACGATTCATTCGGTGTGGCAACGATCGGAAAGACCCTTGAACTGGATAAGCACAAGGGAAGAATATCTGATAATGCTCAGTCCGCTTCACATCTAAAAGGAAAGGTAGGTATAGGTCACACCCGTTGGGCAACCCATGGTATTCCTAATAACATAAACGCCCATCCCCATCTGGACTGTACAGGAACGATCGCCATTGTCCATAACGGTATAATTGAAAATTATGCAGAATTGAAAAGACAACTTAAAGCCCGGGGGCATACATTTCGCTCAGATACGGATACAGAGGTTGTCGTTCACCTCATTGAAGAAGAATACGGGAAGAAAAATGACCTCCTCTTTGCAGTCCAGACAGTTGTCCCGAAACTTGAAGGATCCTATGCCCTGCTCGTCATCGCTGATAATGAAGAACGGATGATCGCGGCAAGAAACGCGAGTCCGCTTGTGATTGGAATTGGAGATGGGGAGAACTTTGCTGCGTCGGATATGACACCCATACTCGAACATACCGAACGTGCCATGTTTCTTGAGGATGGTGATATAGCTACCCTGAGCCGCGGAGAGGTGACAATATTCAACCACGGTAAGGTTGTTAACCGACCGCTGGAACTCATAGACTGGTCGCTTGAAGATGTAAAGAAAGGAGGGTTTGCTCATTTTATGCTCAAAGAAATCTACGAACAGCCCCAGTCATTCTACAATACCATCTGCGCAGTAAATCCAGATATCATACCAGAATTTGTCCACCATCCCTTAACAGTTACCGTTGTGGCTTGTGGATCCTCGTATCATGCAGGGCTCATCTTCAAGTATCTCATGGAGGAATCCTGCAGGATTCCCGTGAGGCTAGAATATGCATCAGAATTCAAATATTATCCACCCCCAATCGAAGGACTTGTTATTGGTATCACCCAGTCTGGCGAGACTGCCGATACACTCACTGCGCTTAAACAGGCAAAAGCACACAACTGTAGAACCCTTGCAATTACCAATATTTTAGGCAGTAGTGTGAGCCGACTTGCCGATGCAACAATATTCATGCGGGCAGGACCTGAGATCAGCGTAGCTGCAACGAAATCATTTGTCGCTCAGCTTGCTGTGCTGATGCAGATTGTCAACAATATTGCCGACAGAAAGTGCAATGATATGCTCCTGCATGCCCACCAGGCGATTGAGGAGATCCTGCTGATAGATCTTACCGATGCTGTCGCTGTTTGCACACTTGCAAAAGACATTTTTTATGTGGGTCGCGGTCCATTCTACGCAGTCGCACTCGAAGGGGCACTAAAGATGAAGGAAATTTCATATATCCATGCCGAAGGATATGCAGCAGGAGAACTCAAACACGGACCGTTTGCCTTACTCTCATCGGAAACACCGGTCATTGCACTCTGCACACCGGGGGATACCTATGGAGTGATGATCTCCAACATAAAAGAGATGAAGGCAAGAGGTGCACCAGTGATTGCCATTGGAAGTGAAGGGGATAGTGAACTTCCCGACATCGTTGATATTTTTATCCCAATCCCCAATACGACTCCCTTTGTTCAAGTACTTACCAGTCTTGTAGTACTCCAGCTTCTCGCTTATTATACAGCAGTTGCATTGGGGCGGGATGTCGATAAACCCCGGAATCTTGCAAAGAGTGTGACGGTTGAATGATTGAATATGGCATTAATTGTCTTGGCTCGGGTGCACAAATATTTGAACCGGTGACCCTAGGTTTTCCCTCACGGGACAAGATGGGGAAAACCGGTTTTACCGGTACTACTATCGGAAAAAATTCGGTGATCCGCTCAGGTACCGTTCTCTATTGCGATGTGTTCATAGGTGATTTTTTTCAGACAGGTCATAACGTAGTGATCCGCGAAAAGACCCGGATGGGTGATCGGGTTTCCATTGGTACGGCAACAGTAATCGATGGTCACACAACAATAGGAAACGATGTGAACCTCCAGAGCCGGGTGTACATTCCAACAAATACCCAAATAGGAAATCATGTATTTGTCGGGCCAAATGCTATATTGACAAACGACCGATATCCCCCAAGCCGTATCGGTGGACTTGATGCTCCACTGGTCATGGACGGTGCAGCAATCGGGGCAAATGCTACATTATTACCGGGTGTTTGTATTGGAGAAGGTGCACTCGTTGCAGCAGGTGCTATTGTAACCCGTGATGTCCCCGATCATATGATGGCAATTGGTGCACCGGCAAAGATCAGGGAATTACCAAAACTAATGAAACCTGATAAGTATACTGTATAACCAGCAAATCACAATCCTTAAAATACTCCCGGATGCCTCATGAAAATTCTTCTTGTATCAACACAGGACTATATCCACCACCCCATACCTTCACGCCACCATTATATATTCGAAGAACTGGCCCGTCGCCATGAAGTGCATGTAGCACACTTCCATGTCAGCAGGGGAGAAACACGTACTACCCATCTTATCGTGGAGGAAGCAACACAATTCCCCATTACGAGCCCTCTTTTACATTATACTTTGAACACCCCCTATCATTTTCATATATTCAACAAGATTATCCGGGAACAAGGAATTGATGTGGTTGTTGCTGCCCATGTGCTTGCCGGGACAGCGGTCATTCATGCTGCAAAAAAATACCAGGTGCCGGTTGTATTTGATCTCAAGGACTGGTTCCCGGACTCTGCTGCTGCGTATTTTAAAAACAAACTAATGCAGGAAACAATCAGAAGAAGTGTCTGGGCAATTACGAAAAGAAACCTGACTAACAGCGATAAAATTACCACGGTCTCACCTTCGCTTGTCGAAAAACTAAAAAAGCACAATTTTTCAGCAGATCTGATCACAAATGGCGTGGATACTGATATTTTTAAACCAATGGATGGAAACAAAAAAAGAGAGGAACTCGGCTTTCATCCAGATGATTTCATTATCGGGTTCTGCGGGAGTGTTGAACGCTGGTATGCCATTGATGAGATGATTAAGGCTCTTCCGGAATTGATCCGCGATCATCCTTCCACAAAAATGCTGGTAGTTGGAAGTTCACTGTTCACCAATTATGATGCCGAACTAAAGAAACGGGTGGCGGATCTTAAAGTTTCAGATCATGTAATTTTTACCGGGACCAAACCCTACCGAGAACTGCCGCAATATATCGCTTGTATGGATGTCTGCACTATCCCCCTTTCACCACCCCAATGGGGAGATATTGCACTCCCCAATAAATTTTTTGAATATTCTGCCTGTGGAAAACCGATCCTGATGCGACCAATTCCTGATGTTACCCGCATCGGGGGACCTAATTTGTCGGTTTACCGGACGCAGGAAGAGTATATCGCTAAGATTAAGAGAATGATTAATGACCGGGTCACTTTTTCTATTAATCTTGAAAAATACAGTTGGAAAGAAAAAGCACGTCAGTTTGAGACTATTTTACAGTCGATCGTCTGATGCATTAATCCAAATTTATTAATGATCACAACTTTAAACCTACTACCCACGAAAGGTTGGCCTTATGGTACTTGAAAATCTGAAAAACCGCCGAACGTATCTAATCATCGGCCTTGTAACCCTGTTCTCACTCTTCGCCCTCTGGCTCCGTCTTATTCCTATGTTCATGATGGGGAATACGGACATCCTGATGATGGTCGGAAGCGATGATCCGCTCTATAACCTGCGCCAGGTTGAACAGATGCTTGCCAATAATCTCGCATATGCCTGGTTTGATCCAATGACGCTATATCCATCAGGTTCCACAATCTACTGGGGCCCCCTTTTCCCCATGATCATCGCCATTTGTTGTATGATCACCGGTGCAACAACACGGCCGGAGATCATTGGGATTGGCCTTGTGATTCCCGCAATCATGGCAGCAGCAATTGTTGCCATCATGTATTGGGTAGGAAAGACCTGCGGAGACTGGAAGACCGGATTATTGGCATCCGGCTTTACGGCTATTGTTACCGGTCAGTTCTTCTACCGCTCATTATATGGGTATATGGATCACCATATCGCAGAAGTTCTCTTTTCCACTCTCTTCTGCTTGTTCTATATGTATGCCCTCCTTTCAGAGAAAAAGACAATAATTGATTTGAAAAATATTCACACTTACAAAAAAACCGTTGTATTCTCCGCTTTGGCAGGTATTGCATACCTGCTTGGCCTCTTTGTGATGCCGACAATGATCCTCTTTGCGATGATTGCGGGTATATTTACCGTAATACAGTTCGTCATAGATGTTCACAAAAACCGGACGAGCGAGTATCTTGTCATCATCAACTTCGTCATATTTGCCATTGCATCACTGGGACTTTTTTTATTTGGTTTCAAAGACACCAGCATAGGTCTTTCTACATATTCGATCGGTCATATCTTCGCATATATTAGTCTGATAATTGGTACAGGTCTGCTCTATCTTATTGCCCGCTACCTAAGAGGAAAAGAGTGGTACTTTTATCCTGCTACACTTCTGGGATGTGGAGTATTCTGTGCCCTAATCCTGTTTGTCATCAGCCCTGGCCTCTTTAACCTGCTCATAGGTAATCTATTCGCATTCTTCGGACAGGCACCGGTCACCGATACGGTTCAGGAAGCACGGGGATGGGGGATGGATCTTGCATGGACGACCTTTAATTACGGTCTTATTCTGATGGTGGGCGGGATTCTAGTCATGGCGTATAACAACCTGCGGGATGAACATCCCGAACAGGTATTCGCCCTTGTCTGGTCGCTTATCATGCTGTTATCAACCTGGCAGCATGTCCGGTATGAATATTACCTTGCGATAAACATTGCCCTGCTCTCGGCAGTATGTGTAAGTTTTGTATGGATAAAAGGGCGGGATGATATCTACCGGCTTATATCCGGTATCACCCCTGATTCACATACGGCTGAAACAGCAGATGATACACCCTCAAAGGGTAAAAAATCGAAAAAATCCATTAAAAAGATCGCGAGCCATCAACAATCCAATTACCTGATGGCGGGATTGATTGTTATCATTGTTGCATTGGGTATATTATTTACTTATACTTCGGTTTCATTCAGTTATTCCAATGCTGTAGGCAATCCGATCAACATGAACCCAGACTGGCGTGAGTCCCTCGACTGGTTGGGGAACAACACACCAGATACAGGAGTTAATTACTATACAATCTTCGATCCAAAGACCTTCAAATTCCCAGAAGGGTCATATGGCGTCATGTCCTGGTGGGACTATGGACATATGATTACCTATATCTCCAAGCGGATCCCGAACGCCAATCCATTCCAGCAAGGTGTTGCGGGGGATATTGGATCAGCTGCATATTTCATGTCCACATCAGAGGATAACGCAAATAATATTCTTGATCATCTTGGTACCCGGTACGTAATCACCGATATTGAGATGGACACTGGGAAGTTCTGGGCAATGTCAACATGGTATAACAGCTCGCTTGCCACTGCCCCCTACCAGATGACACTGCTTGCACCCGGGCGGAACAATCCCAATAGTTATGAGGCTGCCCTGATGAACAAACAGCCCTATTACCTCACAACGGTATCCCGGCTCCACAACTTTGACGGCTCAATGACCCCCGCATCGAGTGTTTACTACATCGAGTATGCAGATCCGGAGATTACAAAAGCTACGCTGCCAGTAATCACCGGCGCAGAAGCGATGAATGCCTCTGAAGCAGCACGTCGTGTCGGGGAGTATAACCTCAAAGCACCTGCCGGATATCATGCAGTTGCTCTGAGCCCTGCAATAACACTCCCGGTAGATACCGTTCCGGCACTGTATCACTACCGGCTTGTTCATGAATCCCCCACCAATGTCTACAATGCAAAGACACCGGATGTGAAGTACGTGAAAGTCTTCGAGTACGTCAAAGGAGCGCATATCAAAGGAGAGGGAGTTATCGAAGTCCCCGTTGTCACAAACACTGGCAGGGAGTATACGTACCGACAGGAAAGTATCAACGGTGAGTTCATTGTACCATACTCCACTATAGGAAATCCGTACGGTGTAAAGACTACTGGAAAATACAAGATCGTTGGTAGCGGGAAGCAATATGATGTACCGGAATCTGCAGTAATGTTGGGATCCATTATTCAGTAATCCCCATCATTTTTTCCTCAATTAAAAGCCAACCATTTTCAAAGATTGGAATAATAGTACCGATCAGCAATTATGGTTAAGTGTTCAGCAATTTCCGGGGATATTTTTTCCCGACACGATATCAAAAATCACGATGAGAGCAGCGCCCGCCTGGATGCCGCATGTGCAGGTATACCTGAAGGGATTCAGATCATTGAACCGGAGATTGCACAAGAAGAAGATCTTCTCCGCGTCCACACCCGTTCACACGTTCACATGATTCGCGAGTTTTCCTCGCATGGTGGACAACATTTCATAGACCAGAACACCTATGTCAACGGAGAATCATTCGAAGTTGCTTCCTTTGCGGCAGGTGCTGCAATTAACGCAGTGCACCGTTCTATCGATGGAGAACATAGCTTTGCTCTCGTCCGCCCACCTGGACATCATGCTGAACCGGACAGGGCGATGGGATTCTGTATTTTTAATAATGCGGCGATTGCAGCAGCAGAGGCGCTTAATAGGGTTGATCGGGTTGCGATAATCGATTGGGATCTTCACCACGGAAACGGGACACAAAAGATCTTTTACACAGATGACCGGGTGCTCTATTGTTCCATCCACCAGGGCAATATATTCCCACACACAGGTTGGGTAGACGAGATCGGATTGGGAAAAGGGAAAGGATACACAATCAATGCACCATTGCGACCAGAAGCCACAATAGCCGATTACCGGTTCGTCTTTGAGCGGGCATTCATTCCCGCACTGGAACAATTCAAACCGGATGCAGTGATAATCTCTGCAGGTCAGGACGCACTTTCAGATGACCCCAAAAGCGATATGCTGCTATTTCCCGGGGATTTCGGTACGCTTACCCGGCTGGTGCGGGATGCAACGGAATGTTCTCTCGCCCTTGTTCTTGAAGGGGGATATGGCCCTTCGCATGGAGATGCGATCACTGCAATATTCTCTGCACTCAACGGGTCTTCCGGTCTTCCAGAACCTGAGGGTGAACCACATAGAACGACACTTGAAATTGTTGCGGCACTTAATAAACTGACAATCTGAACTACACATTGAGCGCTTAGAAAAACACCTTTATAGATTGGGAGTAATCATTCTCCAGTATGTTACCTGAAGAGATTATTCAGGGAATGCGAGTACGGTATCCACGGACCGGAACATCTGGAACAATCCTGCGCATCGAGCACATTCGTGGAGACGTATTTGCCGAACTGGACAGTACAAATCTCCTGTATCGTGTTGACCAGTTGATTCCGACATCCGGCTCTGACAAAACAACGGTCCGCATCAGTGAAGATGCCAGAAATATCATTGAAAGGGAAAGGGCATTTGCAGCTGGAAATGAGATGACGGAGGCTTTAAAGAATATCGACCAGAGCTGTGAGGGCGGGGGTTAAACAACTCTTCCAATAGTTGACTTTTTTCCTGTTCAATCGTTTTTATGGATCTCTGTTTTTTTTAATCTTGAAGAATTTTGATCCGCGGGATTGTATTTATGTATCAGGCGCTCTATATGATGATCAGCTATGCGTCTATACTTTGTGGGATCTGACATCACTTCGGTATCTCATGCGGCGCATAATTAATCAATCGTAATAAGGTGGTTAACTTGACAATCTTTTATGGCGTAAGGAGGTTCGATTTCATTTGCATGACGTGACAGTTCCCAGTGTCAATATAGGAGTTGTGGGTCATGTCGACCATGGCAAAACCACGCTCGTCAATGCGCTTACCGGTACATGGACAGACCGGCACAGCGAGGAGGTGAAGCGGGGTATCTCAATCCGACTCGGTTATGCTGACGCGACATTTTACCGGTGCGACAAATGTGAAGGGGCAGGGGCCTTCTCCACACATCTCGAATGCCCTGCATGTGGTGGTACTGGGGTACCCTTCCGTTCCATATCATTTGTTGATGCACCCGGGCACGAGACACTCATGGCGACAATGTTGTCCGGTTCTGCACTGATGGATGGGGCGATGCTGGTGATTGCGGCTAGTGAAAAATGCCCGCAGCCACAGACAAAAGAACATTTAATGGCACTGGAGCTCGTCGGTATCAAAAATATCGTGATCGTCCAGAGCAAGATCGATGTGGTAAGCCAGAAAGAAGCAATCGATAACTACCAGGAGATCAAGGCTTTTGTCAAGGGCACCATCGCAGAAAATGCACCCATCGTACCAGTATCATCTCAGAAGGGGATCAATATGGGGGCACTCGTGCAGGCTCTTGACGGCACAATTCCTGAACCGGTGCGGGATCCGGATGCAGAACCCTTAATGTTGATCGCACGGTCATTTGATGTCAATAAACCCGGCTGCAATTGGAAAGATGTGAAAGGTGGTGTTGTCGGGGGATCTCTTATACGGGGCATCCTCCACGCAGATGAGAAGATAGAGATCCGCCCGGGCAGACAGGTTCAGGTCGAGAACAAGATCAAATGGATTCCCATAACGACAACAATCACCACGATCAATGCAGGTTCCAGTCATGTGGAAGCAGCAACACCCGGGGGACTCCTCGGGGTGGGCACAAAACTCGATCCGGCACTGACCAAAAGCGATGCGCTTGCCGGCCAGGTGCTTGGACATGAGGGGAAACTTCCTCCCGTCTGGGAAAAGATCCGGTGCAGTGTAACTCTGATGGAGCGGGTTGTAGGTGCTACAAGCGAGCTCATCATCGAACCGCTCAAGCACAGTGAGCCACTGATGCTCTCTGTCGGTACAGCAGTGACCGTCGGGGTTGTAAGTAATACAAAGAAAGATCACGTAGAGATTGCGCTGAAGCGACCCGTATGTGCAGAAATAGGTTCGAGGATCGCTATCAGCCGGCAGGTGGGAGCACGCTGGCGGTTAATCGGGATGGGTGTGCTGGGCGAGTAATGGTCCTTCTGGACGCTAACGCCCTCATGATGCCGGCGCAGTTCCAGATCGATCTCTTCGATGAGCTTCGAATGCTCATCGGGGCATTTGACCCGGTTGTACTCCCCGGGGTAATAAAGGAGTTAAACGGACTAACCCGTGCAAAAGGCCGGGATGGTGCAGCTGCACGCTGTGCCCTCACGCTTGCTGAAAAATGCACTATTGCCCATAACGCAGATCTGAAAGCAGAATCGGTCGATGCACAGGTGATCGAATATGCAGCCCAAAACAAGTGTCTGGTAGTCACCAATGATCGGCGCGTGAGAGATGCGCTGTTTGCACAGGGTAACGGTGTAATTTCATTAAGGAATCAGAAAAAACTGGAGATTTTACGGAGGTAAAAAAATGTATCACAAATTGATGCTTGAGGATAAGGTGCGGGTGCCCCCCCAGAGGCTGGGCGAGAAACTCGAAAAAGTCATCCTTGAGGTTCTGCAGGAGCAGCTGGAAGGCAGCATCGATAAAGAGATCGGGATCTTTATCTGCGTAACAAAAGTACAGGATGTCGGAGAGGGAGAACTCGTTGCTGGTGACGGTGGCGTCTATTATGATGTGAAGTTCGAGGCAATGGTACTCAGGCTCGGTTTACAGGAAGTCATCGAAGGACTCGTTGTCGAAACTACAAGCTTCGGCGCATTTGTGAGCCTTGGCCCCATCGACGCTATGCTTCACGTGAGCCAGATATCAGACGAGTACATCAACTACGATGAGAAGAACGCCCGGCTGATCTGCCAGGAATCAAAGAGATTTATCGGTGTGGGCGACGTCGTCCGCGTCCGCGTAGTGACACTCTCGTTAAACGAACGGGAACCCCGTGATAGCAAGATCGGACTGACCATGCGACAGGCAGGACTTGGTACCGCACTCTGGCTTGAAGAAGAGATGAACAAGGAGAAAGAGAAAGCCAATAACCCGGATGGTGCTGCAAAAGATACCCCGGTGAAACCAAAGGGCAAGAGGAAGGAGCATGCCTCCGGCGAATAAGAAGAAGCAGGGAAAGGTCTGCCGCGACTGTCACCGTGTAGTTGACGGAGAGAACTGTGTCATCTGCGGTACCACTAACTTAAGCGAGGACTGGTCCGGTTACCTCGTCATCATTGATCCGGAAACTTCCGAAGTGGCAAAACGGATGGGCATTAAACTTCCGGGCCGCTACGCACTGAAGGTTCGTTGATGCTCACCCTTCCCGAAGAGCACAGGGGACTCTTCAAGGAACCATTCGGGGAATTACACCAGAGTATTGAGGAGATCATTCCTCTCATCTCCCATGGCACCGTATATGCTGTAGGAGATGTCGTCACTCACAATCTTCATAAAAACGGGATCACTCCCGCAATTGCCGTGATCGATGGGCATACCATGAGATCCCCGTGCAGCCATATGCCGTCACATAGGGGAGAGTGTATCAACGTAAAAAATCCTGCCGGTACCCTGACCGATGAGTTGGTCCGCGCACTTGCGTATGCGGTTTTACATCCCCCGGTAACAATCAATGTGGATGGCGAAGAGGATCTCGCAGTTATTCCGCTCATCCTCGCAGCTCCTATCGGGGCAATCGTACTTTACGGCCAGCCGCACAAGGGAGTTGTTATGCGCACGGTGAACCGTGAAGCACAACAGATGGCACAGCATCTCTTTGACCATTTTATACACTCCGATGCATAGATTATTATTTTAAACCGCAACGCGGGCACTTTTCATTTCCGGTTTCGCTTCTTCGGGAGATTTTTGTTTCTCCAGAGAAGGTCATAGTTTAAATAAACCGGTTTCCAATAATTACAGGATATCGATGGACTTTGAGATCACCAATGATAAAAGAAATGAGCTTTTATCCAGAAGAGAGGTTCAGTTTACCCTCAAATACGATGGAGCGACGCCATCCCGCATGCAAATCATCGGAAAACTCTGCGCACTGCTCAACATAAAAGAGCACCAGGTCACCCTTGACACGCTGCACAGCAGCTTCGGTAAAACTGAAATCAGCGGTTCAGCCCGCATCTACGAGACCGAAGAGGTCAGGAACAAGACCGAGCGGCCACACCTTGCAGCGCGCGGTATGCCAAAGCCTAAGGAAGAGGCATAACAATGGCAGCACCAAAGAAAGGAGCAAAAGCCAAAGGACCCCAGAGGGGTGCACACTTCAAGGTTGAAGGTGAAAAGATCACCACCGCAAAAAAATACTGCCCGCGCTGCGGACCCGGTATCATGATGGCGGACCACAAGGATCGTGTTACCTGCGGTAAGTGCGGATATACTGAATTCAGAAAATAAGCACCAATGCCTGTTTTTGGGCAGATACTCGGTATTGAGGGGACAGCCTGGAACCTCAGTGCCGCTCTTTTTGATTGCGATCTTATTGCGCTGGTTTCCCGACCTTATAGCCCGGCACAGGGAGGTATTCACCCCCGGGAAGCAGCCCAGCATCACGCGTCGGTGATGAAAGAGCTTATCAGTTCGGTGCTCACCGAGCCTGATAAAATTACCGGTATTGCTTTTTCCCAAGGGCCGGGCCTCGGCCCCTGCCTGAGGACGGTGGCAACAGCAGCCCGTTCCCTTTCGCTTGCTCTTGATGTTCCCCTGATTGGAGTCAATCACTGCGTTGCCCACGTCGAGATCGGGTGTTTTGCTACTGGCTGTCGCGATCCGATCGTATTGTACGCAAGCGGGGCAAATACCCAGGTGATAGGCTATCTCAATGGCAGATATCGTATTTTCGGAGAGACGCTCGACATTGGAATTGGCAATGCTCTGGATAAATTTGCCCGTTCAAAAAACCTTCCGCATCCCGGCGGCCCTATCATCGAAGCCCAGGGGAAACAGGGGCAGTATATTGAACTCCCGTACACGGTGAAGGGAATGGATCTTGCATTCTCCGGCCTTGTCTCTGCAGCAAAAGACTGTAAGGCACCTATGCCGGATGTCTGTTACAGCCTGCAAGAGACTGCGTTTGCGATGTGCGTGGAAGTAACCGAACGGGCGATGTCGCTTGCCGGGAAACAGGAAGTCCTTCTTGTCGGGGGTGTCGGGGCAAACAAGCGCCTTCAGGAAATGCTCCGGATAATGTGCGAGGACCGCGGAGCGCAATTCTTCGTTCCCGAGCAGAAATATCTCGGGGACAATGGCGCGATGATCGCTTATACCGGTAAACTGATGCTTGAAAGCGGATTGTCACTCCCCATTGAAACGTCCCAGATCAACCCCTCCTTCCGCTCGGATGAGGTGGCAGTGACGTGGAAACATGAAACCTCTTCTGCACCCGTTCAGGTTCCGTCAGGAAACAGCACACAGAAACGGGGAGCGGAAGCCATCATCACATTCCATGAGGGTTTTGCAGAAAAAAAGAGGGTCTCGAAACGCTACCGGGAAGCAGCACTCGATAAGCGGCTTATCGCGGAAAGAACACGAGCGGAAGCACGAATCATCCACGCAGCCCGTAAGGGTGGCGTACCCACACCCATTATGAGTGACATCACTGCGGACACTATCGTAATGGAAGAAATACCGGGAACACTGCTCACTCACGCGCTGCATGAATCCACGGTCCTGGAAGCCGGCAGGATGATCGGGAAACTCCACAAAGCGGGTATTATGCATGGTGACCTCACGACAAGCAACATGATCCTGCGAAAAAGCGATGGAAAATGTGTACTGATCGATTTCGGTCTGGCACAGGCAACTACCGAGATTGAGCAACGGGGCGTGGATATTCATGTGCTGTTCCAGACACTAGAGAGCACAGCACCAGACCTTGCCGATGTACTCAAAGAAGCATTCATAGCAGGATATACAGAAACTTTCGATGGTGCGGGGGATGTCATCTATCGCGAACATGAGATCGAACTGAGGGGAAGATACCTGTGAAACTGACGATAGTCACCAGTAATGCGAACAAGGCAGTGGAGGTTGCTGCTTTTTTTGGCGGAACTATTGACGTAACGCACATGTCACTCGATATCCCGGAACACCGCTCCGATGATGTGGGTGAGATTGCGAGAGGTAAAGCGCTGTATGCCTATGATCGTCTCCACACGCCACTTATTGTGGACGATACCGGTTTTTCCATCGATGCACTGAACGGTTTTCCTGGGCCATACGCCGCATATGTCCTGCACACGATTAGTAATACCGGTATCTTAAAACTCATGGAGGGTGTGAAAAACCGGGGGGCTAACTTCACCACTGCTATCGCATTTGCAGATGAATCCGGTATTCAGGTATTTACGGGAACAATACGTGGCAATGTCACAACCTCTCCGCGGGGCAATAACGGGTTTGGTTACGATCCGATTGTTGATATAAACGGGAGAACTCTCGCAGAAATGTCCCTTGAGGAAAAGAGCATTATGTCGCACCGCGCTCTTGCCCTGGCAGAATTCCGTGACTGGTATCTTGGAAAATTCAATCCGGCAGCCGATAACGCAAATGGTTAATATGTCTTACAGCTTTGTTATAAGGGCATACAGGAGTGTATTTCAATGGCAAAATTCCCTGAAGCCGAAGCACGGTTACTCAACGTAAAGATATGTATGCATTGCAACGCCCGCAATGCAATTCGCGCAACCAGCTGCCGCAAATGCGGTTACACGAACTTGCGCCCCAAGAACAAAGAGCGAAAAGCGTAATTGATATATTCACTATTTTTTTCTCTCTTTTTTGGTTTTCCAACGAAAACAGAATTTTTAAAAAACGGAAGTAAAAGTCACCATGACTTTCATACACGTTTGATGGACATACCCCGTGTATTTTTCAAGGAACGATTATGCGGTGTAATACGTGACCCGTTTTCCTTTCTTGGCATATTCACCAGCAAAGGTCTCAATATTGCGCTTGTAACCAATCCGGTCAACAAACCCCAGCTCGCGCAGTTTCTCACGAACCCGCAGAACATCCGCTTCATCAGCCCAATCCTTTGTATATACGTAGACTACCTTGCGATTGTCGCGTGAATCCGGGTTGGGTTTTGCCGTGCTTACTTTTGCCGAAATCCCCAGTTCGAGCGCCACCGTTGCATCGCGCACTTTTTTCCAGACAGCGTCTACAGCATCCGGATCCTGGAAGATCAACCATTTGCCTGCATTCTCATCCTCGATCGCTTCGGGTGCACTCCCGGGTGCATCCTGAACAATCCAGTACATCTGCGAAGTTTTTGTGGGGACCACTCCTTCACCGTCACAGAGCATCTGGTATATAGTATCAAGGTTTGAAAAATGGGAAAGCATTGCCTCAGCCAGTAGCGGATATTCCTCTGAAAATTTCTGAAAAATTGCCGCAAGATCCGGTTTGAAGTCAATACCCCCTTCGACAAGTGCATAAAGATATTTACCCTGTGCCTGGAGGCCCCTGTTCAGGAGGTGCTCGAAGATGCCATATGCCACATCAGCTAGCGCTTCGGGATCGACTTCCGCCATACATACCTTTCAGATGTTACAAAATATAAGCTTGTGTGATTGGTTTTTCGTAAGTAAGGTCGTTTTATCAGGCAACAATATTTTATTAGTCACGTTCTTTAGCACTACTCCACAATTATCAGGATTCCCAGAAAACTGTTCAGTTTCGAGCCGGTTTTTTGCAACGGTCGAATACTTTAAGAGTGCCCCCATCGAAAATGTACTAATTATGGAATGGAAACGTGACTGGGGTCTTACCTCACGGGTCTGGCTGACAGGCCTGCTATTATTATTGCTATACATAGTGTTCATGGCGGTGCTCCTGTTCATATTCCCAAGTGCCAGCATCTGGTTATTTGTCATCTTGGCAGTTGGTATGGGATCAGTCCAATACTTCTTCTCTGATAAAATGGTGCTCTGGTCAACCGGGGCACGTATCATTGAAGAGGATGAATATCCTGAACTTCACAGGACCGTAGAAAAACTCTGCAAAGAAGCAGATCTCCCCAAACCAAAGATTGCAATTATGCAGAGTCCTGTGCCAAACGCATTTGCCACTGGCAGAAGCCCGACACATGCAGTAGTTGCCTGTACGGATTCGATCATGCGGCTGCTCTCCCGTGATGAACTAGAAGCGGTACTTGCACACGAACTTGCGCATGTAAAGAACCGGGATATCCTGACCATGACACTGGCCAGTTTTATTGCGATGATCGCTTCGATGCTCATGCAGAGCTTCTTCTTTTCCGCAATGTTCGGAGGACGCGATCGCGAAGGAGGCAGTTGGATCATCGTAATGATCGTGTCGGTTATTGTCTATGCGATCAGTACATTGCTCATTCTCGCTCTCTCAAGATACCGCGAGTTCGCAGCAGATCGCGGCAGCGCGCTCATTACGAGAAATCCCCGGGCACTCATCTCAGCGCTCAACAAGATCAGTGGCAGGATGGACGCAGTCCCACCGGAATACAAGGCAAAGGTTGAGGCGGCAAATGCATTCTTCATCATCCCCGCCATTTCTGGTAAATCCTTCATGGAACTCTTATCCACGCACCCGCCACTCGAGAAGCGGATTGCCAATCTCGAAAACGTTGAAGCCGAGATGCGGGGATACTAAACCCCCCATTCATTTCCTTGTTGTTTTCCTTTTTCTTTTGATTACCGGGAATTTCTGCCAATTCTGTCTTAAACTATGAGAGAACGATTTAATTTATACCATCAGGGACTTATTTTGATCATGTGGAGAGGGTTTTTTAATTGCTCTCGGTGCTTCTCGTAGATGATGAATCCAATCTGTTGGAAATTATCAAGATCGTCTCAGAACAGACTAATGAGATGACTGTTCAGACTGCATTGTCTGCACAAGAGGCCCTCACTATCCTGCAGGGTAAAACATTTGATGCTATCATCGTTGATTACCTAATGCCCGAGATCAACGGCATCGAATTTTTAAAAATCCTCCGCTCGAAAGGCAATGCAACACCGATTATCATCTTCACCGCAGTTGGGCATGAACAGGCAGCCATTGACGCACTGAACAATGGTGCAACCTTTTTCTTAAAAAAAGGAGAATCACCGCGGATGCAGTTCCGCGAACTGGTTGCTATGGTAAAGCAGGCTGTTGAGCAGAACTATATCGGGCGATCACTGGGAACAACCCAGCGGGTCATTTCTGATATTATCAACTTTTCATCGGATCCCAGCTTTGCCATCGACCTTGAAGGAAAAGTGATGGCCTGGAACGATTCCATGGAACAACTCACCGGGGTTCCCGCAAGCCTCATAATAGGCAAGGGTGATCTCGCGTATGCAGAGCCGTTCTTTGGTGTACGGAAAAAAATGCTGGTGGATCTTCTCTTTGAACCGGATGATGAGATCAAACGGTCAGGATATATGCTCGTCAGCCGGGTCCCAAAAGGGATGATCATTGCAGTGACACGGGGACAGAAAAAGAACGGGAGTGGCTGGACCATCTGGGCAAAGGCAAAACCCATCTATGACGGTCGCGGAGAATTCATTGCTGCTATTAGTACGGTGCGCGATGTCACTGCAACATTTGAAGATGTCACCATTCGTTCAGCGCCGGCTGATGAATCCGGACAGCCCCAGAGTGATGAGACTCCTGTAATCCTGCCACCGGTGGATGGATCACTCAAGAAGATGCTGGGCAGGGCCCTCACCCACTATAAAGAGGGAGTCCGCCTGTATGTGCGGGAGAAGAAATTTACTGAAGCGATCGCAGCCTTTGATCAGGCGCTGGCAATCGATGAAAAACTCCCGTATGCCTGGAACGATCGCGGCATCTGTTACCGTGAAACAGGGGATTACACATCAGCGCTCAAATCACACCTGCGGGCAGTCGAACTTGTACCGGACAACACCGAGTTTCTCTTCAACCTCGGAGAGACGCTCGAATTAATTGGCGTGCTGAATATGGACAACAAGTATCTTGAGTCTGCGATCCAGACTTTCAGGATGGTAGTAAACATTTTGCCCTATAATGCAGAGGCTTGGAACCACTTGGGAATCTGCCACAAAGAGATAGGAAAAGACGAGGTGTCCAAATTCTACTTTGACCGGGCCAGGGAGATCAAACACTCGATGAAGGACACTCCTATTTTGCACAGGCACGACGAGTACCTCTGATTTTTTAGACCTGAAACCATAATGACAGAAAATCCACTGCCCATTACTCGCTCTTTTCATTACCGCTCAGGGTTTGCAAGAAATAATATAATGTCACAGACGATGCTGATGCAATGAATCTGCGATGGCAGCTATCCGTATTGCTCGTGCTGATCCTCTGTCTTGGATTTCCCGTGAATGCTCATGTGCCGGTCAGCGCTGACGGGAATTACGATATCAGTACTGCGCATCCCGTGGAAAAACCAACAAAATCTTACGTGATATACGGAGACTTGCATGAAGCGGGGGAGGTGGCCTGGTACCAGATGCGCATGTCCCCAGGCGATCGTCTCGTTCTCTCGCTTATGACTCCCGGGTACAATGCATCCGTCCCGGATATGATCGTGATGGGCCCGGGGACTACCTTATCCTTTGAAGGCCTCCCAAAACAAGTCAATGTCCCGCAAGGGTATAGTGCCGAGATCATACGGGGAAAAACGCCTCATAAAGCAGAGTACGAGCCCTTCAGTCCGGCAGCGGTCTTTGAGGTTGCATCCTACTCAAAGGAGATCACAGCACCGGGTGTCTGGTATCTGGCGGTTGTCAGCCCGGCAAATGAAACCCGGTACAGCATTGCAGTAGGATATGAAGAAGAGTTCACTCCATCTGAATGGGTGCTCGTTCCTCTCAATGTGATATCCACGCATCTCTGGGAGGGGCAATCGATCATAACGCTTCTTACGCCATTTCTTGCGGTCGTGGTTCTTGGGTTTGTCGTGATCGCCCGGCGCGAGAAACGTAGGGGTTCGCACCTCTCTTATTCCTGCTGGCTTGCAACTATTGCCGGCTTATGCTACCTTGGGAGTGCGGCGATGACGCTGATGCAGATGGTGCGGGCAATGGCGGTTACCGGACCATCTTCATCGGTTGCTCTGACTCTTGTCTTTGCGATTATTCCTATGGCGCTGGGCATCTGGGCGCTGCGCATGGGACGTTCATCTTCCATAGGAACTATGCAGAACCGGGCATTTCTTGTTATGATAGGGATACTTGGACTGGTATTCTGGGCAGGGCTGATCATAGGACCGGTGCTTGCTATTGGCGCGGCGGTACTGCCTGAACGTTTACCATTCTACCATCCTGCCAAAAAGTAATCACCTTTTTTCAAACATTTATTGCATGGATTGTTTACGGATATAGTACCGTTGAAAAAAGTTAGTATGCGTGCACTACACTAACAGGGAATTGATCTCAAAGGTATTGTATCCGCAGAAAATCCAGTAACAATTATTAATACAGCTCCCCGCCAAAATTGTAGAGCACAGTGCATCGATGGTCTAGTGGTATGACTTAAGCCTTCCAAGCTTATAGCCCGGGTTCAATTCCCGGTCGATGCATCGGGCTCGTGGTCTAGTTGGCTATGACGTCGCCTTCACACGGCGGAGGTCCTGAGTTCGAATCTCAGCGGGCCCATGTATTTTGTGATATTTTTC
>JBAZQT010000120.1:0-3616 GCA_041645055.1 Methanoregula sp.
TGGGATCTGCCTGACATGAGACTGCAACTATCCGTTTTCCCGCTCCTTTGTGTAAGATGGATGCCTCAAGAGAGATTCGGGCAGTACTATCAACTACAATACGGACCGGGTGCTCATCCACACCACGGTGCATCCGGTTGGTACGGCGTTCCTCAGATTTTACGGTGAGAGATGGATCATCTGCAAGCACGGTGCCGATTCCTACCATGACGGCATCAGAGTCCGCTTTGAGCCGGTCAACCCGCTCAAAGTCCTGTACGCCGGAAATCTTTACCTGCCGGCGTTCGCGAGTGGAAATTTTTCCATCTGCACTCATTGCAACATTGACCACGACATAGGGTCGCATAAACTATCGTTGGTTGCACTGCCAATTATAAACACATCATAAAAATAGCATCGATATCAGGGACAGATCAGGATTAAAGTTCCCTTAAGGAGATTTACATTAGATTTGTATTCCCCTGTTACACCCTGCGCCAGTCTTAAGCGAATACTGCTGTCAGGATTTCAGATCAGATTATTTAAAGTGAATGTTCAAATAACAAGAAATTCAATTGTCCACAGAAGATATGGTAGACAATGAGATTCGGGTAATGCAGTATACGATATCCAAAACAGATATTGTCCGGTTTTGTGTGATCACCTCACTTACTATATGTTGTATTCTCATCACTGCGCTCTCTTTATCGCGATCAATTGATTTTATCAGTTACCAGCTTTTTTTCATCCCCATCATTTATGCCGCGTACTTCTACCCAAAACGTGGATTACTGGTTGCTCTTATCTGCGGCGTTGCATACCAGGCTGTCGGCTATTATTATCGTTACCCGGCTAACGGAGCGCTCATTGCGGTCACCTCAGAAGCAATCCTCTTTGTCATTATTGCATGCCTGATCGCGTATTTTATTGAAAAGATGCGATTAGGTGAAGTACGTTACCGGTCAATATTTGAGCACTCGCAGTTGGGTATTGCACTTTTCAGTCGTGTTGACTTTTCTATCCGGCAGACCAATAGCAGGTTTCTTGCCATGCTTGACTATACCGCAGAAGAGATCAATGGCATGACTTTTTCATCATTGTGCCTCACACCCATGGAGAAAGAGCGGTTCCTTGAAAGGATTTCAAAAACCGAAGCAACTGAAAATTTTGAGGTACGACTTTCTACCAAATCCGGATCTGGCTGCTGGGTAAATCTCTCGTGGAATATTATCGATGAAACCACGATCAGTTGTACTGCTGTCAATATTAACGGCAGGAAAATGGCAGAGAAATTAAACAACGAGAATATGATGAAATATCGCCAGTTAACAGAGAATTCACCCAATGGAATTCTTTTGATTCAGGGAGGTGTCATCAGGTTTTCCAACCCATCATTCACCATTTTCTCCGGGTACAACAAAACTGAACTTATTGGAAAAACCCTCGAAGATTTTATAGATCCACAAGAGCGGGATAAATTCAATGTGTTTGTAAAAAACAGGTCTGGCAACAAAAAAGAGCATGAAGAAATGGATATCCATTTTGTGACAAAATCAGAAGGAATAAGGATTGGAACAATCTTTGTAAATTCTATTCTCCATCTTGAAAAACCGGCAACGATGATAAATATCATCGACATCTCAGAAAAGCAGCGCCTTTCTGATAAAATCCATGAGGACAATGAACGGAGACGCGGTATCATCATCACTGTTGCCCATGAACTGCGTACTCCTCTCCAGCCGATTCTCGGGTACCTTAATCTCCTTATTTCTGATCCACAGGGATTTGGCATAGTAGATGAAACGAAAAAAATCCTCGAACGCTGCCTTACCAGTGTTGACCGTGAACGCCAGATCATCAACCAGATGCTTGAACTCTCTGTGCTTGAAAGCGGAAAATTACAGTTGAGTTATTCTACCTTCTCGCTGGAATTACTCGTAAAAAGTGTGCTGGACACGGGAGGTTACTTCTCAAAAGCAGATGAAATCTCCATTGAAATCCCCACACCGGTAACATTGACTGCTGACATGGATCGTATTTACAGTGTGATTGACTACCTGCTCTCAAATGCGGTGAATTATTCCAAACCCCCGCGCAAGATAAAAATCTTTTATTATTCCGATGCAAAAGACACACAACATCACATTTCGATTCAGGATAACGGTATCGGCATTGAAAAGAGTATGTTCTCATCAATCTTTGAACCGTTCCAGCTTGCTGATGGAACAAAATTGTCCCGCAAATATGACAGGATCGGCTTGTCACTGTCAATCGCAAAACAGATTGTTCAGATGCACAGTGGCGATATCACGGTTGAAAGTACAGTAAACATTGGAAGTACATTTACGATTCATATACCCAAGGAGATGCAAAATGCCTCATAAAATTATGCTCGTTGAAGACGATCTGCCAATACTTGATATGATGGAGATCCTGCTCCGGAGAATCGGCTATGAGCCCATTATCGTACCTGATGTGCTCGATGCGCTCAAACGGGTAAAAAAGGATCCACCTTCGCTCATCCTGCTCGACATCATGATGACTCCCATGAACGGTTGGGAATTTTTAGAAAAACTCCGAGGGGAATGTGGGATGCGGGATATTCCTGTGCTGCTGTTCACCGCATCGCCATCAGTAGAGGAGAAGATCGCCGAGATGAATGATCCAAAGCTTGGTGTACTCCAGAAACCCGTCTCCATCGTTGAGCTCAAAGCAGGTTTAGAGAGATTTTTAGGGAAATAATAAGCTTTTTTATTCTTCGATAAATACGGGAGTCAGGGATCCCGTGCGTCTTCATAATTTCGGGTATCCCATTTTTTTAAGAGTGCCTGCAATCTCATCCAGGATAACGGGGTCATCGATGGTGGCCGGTACCGTGTAGGGAACACCATCGGCGATCTTTTTTATCGTTCCCCGCAGGATCTTCCCTGACCGGGTCTTGGGGAGGCGTTTTACAACTGCGGCGGATTTAAACGATGCAATAGGGCCGATTTTCTGCCGCACAAGCGATATGAGTTCCGGCTCGATTGTCTCCTGGGTGCGATCTGCACCGGCTTTTAAGACAACAAAACCAAGCGGCACTTCGCCTTTTACCGGATCATGGACACCGGAGACTGCACACTCAGCAACATCAGGGTGCGATGCCAGCACCTCTTCCATTGCACCGGTTGAGAGCCGGTGTCCGGCAACGTTGATGATATCATCGGTACGTCCCATGATCCAAAGGTACCCGTCGTTATCTATAAACCCGGCATCCGATGTAAGGTAATACCCGGGATACGCAGAGAAATATGTCTTGACAAAATCGGTATCATTGTTCCAGAGCGAAGTGAAACAACCGGGAGGAAGCGGCATTTTTACCACAACATTTCCGGTCTCTCCAACAGGAGCTTCTCTGCCGGCCGCATCGAGCACGGAAATATCATAGCCCGGTACCGGTTTGGTGCACGAACCGGGTTTAACAGGAAGCATCTCAAGACCGGCACAATTCGCACCGATCGCCCAACCAGTCTCCGTCTGCCACCAGTGATCGATGACCGGTACCTTGAGCTGCATTCTGGCCCAGAGCAGCGTATCGGGATCGCACCGTTCTCCGGCAAGAAACAGCATCCTGAACCGTGACAGATCGTACTTTTTT
>JBAZQT010000053.1:0-20817 GCA_041645055.1 Methanoregula sp.
TGAGGCAATGCAGGTAAAATGCAGGATCCTTGACGGCAACAATAAGGGTAGGATCATCACCCGCAATACGGTCGGTCCAATCCGTGAAGGAGATGTCATTATGCTCCTCGAGACCGAGCGCGAAGCAAAGAAAATGTCGAGGCGGTAAGCAATGGTAGAACGGAATGTCTGCACTTTCTGCGGGGGTCCGGTTGAACCCGGCACCGGCAAAATGTATGTCAAGAAGGACGGGTCAGTTATGTTCTTCTGCAGTTCAAAGTGCCAGAACAACCACAAGCTCGGCAGGGTTCCCCGCCGTGTTGAGTGGACTGCTGCCGGCAAGAAAGCATTAGGCAAGAAGTGAGCATCCATGGATCGCTCATTTGTCATGATCAAACCAGACGGCGTCCAACGCGGTCTTGTCGGGGAGATTGTTTCCCGGCTTGAAGCAAAAGGATTGAAACTTGTTGCCGCCCGCTTTGAGGTTCTTCCTGAACCAAGAGTGACGGAGCAGTACAAGGAACACCTTTCAAAACCCTTCTTCCCATCTTTAAAGAAATATATCATGGGGGGACCCTGTTTCCTCATGGTCTGGGAAGGAAGGAATGTTGTCGCAATTGTCCGCAAGGTGATTGGTGCAACAAATCCGCAGGAGGCCCTGCCAGGAACGATCCGGGGCGATTTCGGGATCGATATCGGCCGGAATGTTATCCACGCTTCGGATGCTCCCGAAAGTGCAGCCCGCGAGATTGCGATCCACTTCAAACCCGCCGAACTGTTCACGTATACACGGATTGACGAATCTGTGATATACGAATACTAACCTTTTTTTTTTGGAAAATGGCTCTGCCATTTTCATGTGCCTGTATCCTTGTAATAATGGAAATCGTTCAGATCTCGATCGCCATTTTTTCGTGCTCAACTATTATATGATGTAAAATTCAGAATATATCCTGACGAAACTTTGAGAGAGGAAACCCCGGGCTGTTAACCAGATGATGAGAATGCTGCTTATCGCTATTGCGGCAGATTTTATGATCAATGGTATCTTCCTTCCCGCATTTCCGCTGCTTTAAAGGGGGTTAACTATGGAGAACTGGAATCTTACATCGGTTGGTCTGGTGCTGATAGGATGCAGTATAACTGCTGCTGGTACCATCATTGCAGCGCTGATTTTAGGAATTTCTATCCATATTGCTCCGTATCTCCTGGTCGCAACTGCCCTGTTAATTGTTATGAGCGCAATCCTGGTCATCTATGGGGAACAGAAGTCCAATGGCGGACAGTAACAATTCTCCCCCGAATCCGGACACGTGCATCCGGGTGTGCAGTGCCCAACTCTCCAGTTTTTGGGAAGATCCTGAGAAAAACTTAGAGAAAGCAGAAGGGTTCATTGCTCATGCGGCGAGGAGCGGCGCACAGTTGATCTGTTTTCCCGAGCAGTTTGCAACCGGCTGGAATCCTTTATCCGGAAAAAATGTGCAGAATATAAAAGGAGACATCATCACACGGCTGCAGGTTTGTGCGAAAACGAACAGGATCGCAATAATTGGATCGCTCCGTGAAGCATCATCCCCGTATCCAAAAAATACTTCAGTGACAATCGGAAACGATGGCAGGATTATTTCCACCTATTCTAAAATTCATTTGTTTTCCCCTGCAAAAGAAAACGAGCACTTCTTTCCAGGAACGGATCTTGGTATTTTTACTCTCGGGGAACTTGAATGCGGGCTTGCAATTTGTTATGATCTCCGGTTCCCTGAACTCTTCCGGATCTATGCACACAAAGGAGTACAGGCAGTATTTGTTCCCGCAGCATGGCCGGCGAGTCGCATCCGGCACTGGGAACTCTTTATCCAGGCGCGGGCAGCAGAGAACCAGATGTATGTAATAGGCGTGAATACGACAGGTATTACACCCGTTGACCGGTATTCCGGCTCATCCATAGCTGCCGATCCCCATGGTATTATATTCAGTCGTGCGAATGAAGCCGAACAATTGCTCTTCATGGATCTCGATCCCGCAGAGGTTGCCGCAGCACGATCATCTCTCCCGGTAGAAAACGACCGTAAGGATGCTCTCTACCATTCCCTTCTGACAGAAAAATGATCTGCATGACAGTATCTTAACGAAGAGTCTTGTGAAACCGCACGCCTATATGTATCTGGCAGATCAACACTATTCCATGTATCATCTCGTGTGCGTCAACTGTGGAGCCACCTATCCCGCTGACGAGATTCTCTATAACTGTACAAAATGCGGCCATCTGCTCGCGGTGAAATACCCGCTGGATGAAATTTCTGTAACAAGAGCAGTATGGAACCAGCGACCGCTTTCGGTCTGGCGCTATAAGGAATTGTTGCCGGTTACAATACCTCCCATCACCCTGCATGAAGGCGGCACTCCACTCTATCACTTGAAAAAACTGGGAGCGGAGATGGGGTTGCCTCATCTCTATGCCAAACACGAGGGTATGAACCCCTCCGGTTCGTTCAAGGACCGCGGTATGACGGTCGGTGTATCAATGGCCATCCAGCTCGGCAAGAAGAGTGTTGCCTGTGCAAGTACCGGCAATACCTCAGCCAGCCTCGCAGTGTATGCAGCAAAAGCAGGTATTCCTGCGGTAGTACTGCTTCCCGCGGGAAAAGTTGCCGTAGGAAAAGTTGCACAAGCCCTGATGCACGGCGCAAAAGTCATATCGATCCGGGGTAACTTCGATCGTGCGCTTGAGATGGTCCACGACCTCTGTTTGTCCCATGGGCTGTACCTGCTCAATTCTATCAACCCCTACCGGCTCGAAGGCCAGAAGACCATCGGGTTTGAAGCACTCGACCAGCTCGGTGAAATACCAGACCGATTCGTCCTTCCCGTCGGAAATGCGGGCAATATCTCTGCGGTATACAAAGGATTCATGGAGTTGCAGGAACTAGGATTCATTGACCGGCTGCCAATGATGACCGGGATTCAGGCACAGGGTTCAAGCCCGATTGTCCGGGCTATTCGCGAGAACCTACCAGTAGTGATACCCGAGGCAAATCCCGAAACCATCGCAACAGCCATCCGTATTGGAGCACCCGTCAATGCAGAAAAGGCCCTGACGGCGATCCGTATGACCGGCGGGCTTGCTGAGACAGTAACCGATGAAGAGATACTGCGCATGCAACGCGATCTCGCTCGCAAAGAGGGTATTGGTGTTGAACCCGCATCAGCCGCATCAGTGGCCGGTATACGAAAACTGGTAGAGATAGGAATGATTGACCGGAACGAGAAGATCGTCTGTGTAGTAACTGGACATCTTCTCAAGGATCCGGATACGGTGATCAAACAATGCGAACCCCCAACCGAGATCGACGCCGATCTGCCCTCGCTACTCTCTGCGCTGCACTTGTAATTCTGCTGGCAGCAGTTCCGGCTGCGGGAGCACTATCGGCAGATTACCAGGTTTTTCCCAATGGCACTGCATACACTGCTTCTGTTGAGATCACTGACGCAAACCGGTATGAGTTTGCCGGTGTCGGATTTCTTGGTGAGAAGGTTGCCATCAATGTTGGCAATGTAAATTTGTACGGGAACTGTTCCCCTTCGTGCAAGTTCAACTGGAGTAAAGATTGGGGAAAACCACCGGCGATCACGTTTTCACGTGGCAACTATACCGTATCGTACATAGCCCCGCTCAAGGATAACACCCTGCAGGCCGGATACGACAACATGTATAACGTGAGTGTAATGCTCCCGGCAGAACTGGATGTGCGGAATCCCCTGCTCGCCAGCATAAGCCCGGGTGCCAATGTCACGCGATTTGCTGACAATACTACACTTGTTCAGTGGAGTAAAATCCGGACATTTGAGATACGGTTTTATGACCCGTGGCGCGAACAGATCCTCTATCTTTTCGGCAACTTCTGGATAATCATTGCAATCGTATTACTGTTGCCCTTCCTGCTCATAATGAAGCGATCGGAATAATCTTTTTTCACTGTGCACAACAAAAATAATAAAAAAATACTCTGTACCTTTTTATCGGGAGTAAAAAAATTTAGTTAGCGTTCCCGTTTGTTTTTTTATAAAATGTACAGAACGAACCACACCGGGTACACCCTTCATTGCATGGCTCTATGTGGATGGTAATATTCGCCCGGGGATACTCGGTCTTGAGATCGGATTCCAGATGATCCGCCAGATCATGGGACTCCAGGACTGTTAGTACCCCGGGCATCACCAGATGGAATTCGATAAAAATTTCCGGGCCAGAACGGCGGGTCTTTAAGTCGTGGAACCCCGCGTAAATACTTGCATGTTCGCAGATAATCTCCTCAATGCGTTTGTTATCCTCTTTCGGCAGGCTGTGGTCAATCAGATCAGAAAATGAGCGGACGGTGAGATCATAGGCCGCCTTCATGATCACGACTGCGACACCGAGCGCAAAGAGCGGGTCGAAGATGGCGATACCGGTCAGCTTAATCAGGACGAGTCCAACCATCACGCCGGCTGAAGTGTACACGTCCGTCCGGAGATGCCATGCATCGCTTTCGAGCGCAATGGACTCAGACTGTTTTGCCACCTTCATGAGACGTTGGGAAACATACCAGTTTACGAGAGCCGAGATACCCATGACGGCAATACCATAAATGAGCAGTTCCGGCGTGAAGTGTTCGGAGGGTTCACCCAGCAATTTTAATAAAGCTTCCCTGATGATCAGGATCGCTGCAACAAAGATGAGCAGGGCTTCAATAAGACCCGATATATCCTCAAACTTCCCATGCCCGAATAAATGCGCGGCATCCGGGGGCTCTGCAGATTTCCGCACCGAGAAAAATGCGATCACCGCAGCGATCAGATCCATAGAGGAGTGGATAGCTTCAGAAATAATGCTGACTGAACCTATTGCAAACCCGACAACAAATTTCATCAGTACCAGACAGGTGTTGGACAGAACGGATAGCCGGGCTGTCTTTTCTTTGAGACGGTCAAGCGATTGTTTGTCCAAAAGGGTCGCATTCATGGAATTTCACATAAATATCGCTGACAGTTCACTTCAAGTTATTGAGCAGTGATACCGGAAAAACACGTGAGATAGAGAACATCACTTATCACGGACATAAAATGACTTGCTGATAAATCACAAGCCATTCTGGATGAAAGACCCTAACCTTGAACTCGATATATTAACATGCGACATTAAATGGCATTTAATCCGACTTCTTTCGGATAACCAGACGAGATCTTTTCCCGCCATCATTTTATGACAGATACAATTACCTTTTTAAGTACCCACACATAGTTTCTCTACACCAGAATAACAGGACAATCCATGGCAAAGTGGCTTTTTACTTTCTTGACTCTCGTGCTGGTATCTGGCATTTTTTCTGCCGGCTGTCTTGGAGAAGACACATCAGCGCCAGTACCTCCAGTAATTAATCCTCAGGGCAACCTGCAACCCGGCCAGGTGCTCCAGATTTTTGGGGACGTAACCGGACTGGGGATACCACGGGGTACAGTCGATACTATCACGTTTACGGTTGGTCTTGCGCCCGATATAAAAACCCTTGAGATAGAAAAACTGGTCATCGTATACGCAGATGCAATCCGGACTGAAACCCTCTCACCTATTGTGGGGTTCCGGGGCGATCCTCCACCGGGTGAATGGGGGATACTTTCTGTACAAAAAGAGGTAGGTAATCCCAATAACCGGATCGAATACGAAGAGCAGTTTGTCATTCGCGTTAATCCAAAGGCGCCAATTGTTCCCAACCAGGTGATTACCGTCATACTCAAACCCCCAACCGGCAATCCAACCAGTATTCGCCGGATAACACCAACAACAATCATGGCAGAAAATCTGTTATCCCCCTTATAATTCCTAAAATCAGGATTACGGGAAGTATTTCCCAATCACGATGAACAGGGCAAAGCCTAGCAGTATTATTAAAAAATCACTCAACTCACTATCATCCCATAAGTGACTCTGCCCGATACAGGATATCAGCTCTGGTTCATAAACAGAAGCCGAGATGCTATTCCCGCATCGCTTTTTTATTGAGCTAACCGGGCACCAAAAAAAATATTCCGCACGGAAATTCTGATCTTTGTATCAAAGAATAATAAAAAAAAGGAAATTTTTACTGCAGCCCAAATGACTTCAGCGTGACATCGGGGTTCACTGCACCTACATGGTAGACAGAGCCCGTTGAAAGTTCGTTGATGATGACTTCTGCTGGAGAGAAGAGCGAAGTATCGATCTTATAGAAATCATAACCTGCTTCCTTGAAAATATCGTTAAACGGCTTGCCGTATCCTTTGGAACTACTGCTTGGGATCTTCGCAAGGTAGTCCTTTATCTCGGGTGCATTCATCGTTAAGTTAATCCGGCCATGATAGATGGTGGCATCGTTGGTAACCCCCATGGCGAGCTTGGCTCCCCGCACCGGTGGGATTGGAGCAGTCCCCATTGCAGCAATAATCTTCCGGGTGTCAAACCCGAGCTCATTGAGTTTGTAGATCGCCGTCTCGACACAGCGCCCGGAAACCTGAATCGAACCAACTATGGATGAGGTAGGTGCAACAACTGCACAGACATTTGCCACATCCACATGGGACTCTTCAGCAATCTTTTCCATGACCTCTGCGTTGGGCAGGTGATCGCTCTCAAGACAGATCACTGCACAATCGTAGTCGTCTTCGTATTCAATGACTTCAAAGGTGTGCTTTGGTTTTAAGGAGAGCGCCCGGGCCGGGCCGCTGCCCATGGCAAAATAGTTGCCCACCTTTACCGTCCAGCCGGCCTTCTGCGAACCAAGGCAGGAGATCGACGGGAAGTCTGTGGTCACATCGACAAAAGGCATCGGGAAATCCTTGATGTGCCCCATGCGGAAGTTGACCTCGCCAAGACCACCCATACAGATCTCAGTAAAAGCTCTTCCGGCTGCATAGCCACCGCGTACACTTACACCACAGTCAACAATCCGTGCCCCGTTATCAAGTTCATGATAGCAGGCGTTGAATTCTTCAGCCAGATCGGCCAGATTATCAAAAATTTCCAGTGCCAGTTCGTTTACACTCAACATTAACAAAAACCCCTCTGTATCATAAAAGAGGGTTTGGAAATAGATAATATTTTTTAAAAGATCCGGATTTTAAGAAAGGTATTCAAGCACCTTTGCCGGCTCGTAACGGAGAGTTATAATCCGGGTCCGGCCCTTTCCCTCGCGGTACTGGAGGTTGATAAGACGCAGCGCATCCATCTTTTTAACAATCTCATAGAACCGGGTATAACCGATAGAGAACGATTCCTTGATGGATTTGTAAACATCTCCGGCATTCATCTCCGATTCCTTAAGGCTCCTCTCTGCAAAGGATTTGAGGATCTGCCGCTCATCCTCTTTTAAGGTCTTTACCGTATAGGAGAGATGCAGGTACTTTGAGATCTCATACGCCCCGCAGATATCCTCACGTTCGATACTGCGCCGAGCAGCACGCTCAGCACTGAGGGTGGCCCGCTTTAAGAGATCGATACCCACGCGGAGATCTCCACAGGCAAGGGTCTGTTCGACAACAAGCTTGAGAAGATCATCGCTGAGCACACCGGTGAACAATCCCTGCATCACCCTCGCTTTCATGATCTCCTGCACTTCGGTATCTCCGTAAGGAGCAAAATAGATCTCAGTAGGACGGAAGACCGAAGCAACACGCGCATCGATTGCCCGCGAAAGGTCAACATCCATATCGCTGATGATCACGATTACACCAATACGGGTACCTTCGTAGGCCTCATGGGAGCGGAGCAGGGTGTAAAGTACATTGTTGATCTCGTTTTCATAGAGAAGATAATTTGCATCATCCAGCGCTACGAGAAGCACGATCTCGTCTTTTACAAGAATCCGGGCAACCGCATCGAACACCTGCTTGAATGATGTACCGGATGACGGGGGGAGATGGCCTGCGAGTTTTTTATAGATTTGCGAAATGATGGCAAACTTGGTGTTGTCGATCTGGCAGTTGATGTACACCGGCACGAGTTTTTTTGTCGTCTCTTCGATCTCGGTGAAAAGTTTCCGGACGCTCGTTGTCTTTCCTGTGCCAGGTAAACCCTTGCAGATCGTGTTTAATGGCCGTCCTCCGCGAAGGGCGGGTCGGATCTGGAATGCGAGTTCCCGCATCTGGGCATCACGGAACTCAAACTGCTCGGGAACGTAATCAATCTCCAGCACCTCCGGGTCCCGGAAGAGTGTTTCATCCCACATCAGCAGGCTCTTTTTCATCTCATTACACCTCTACGCCATCAGTATTAACTGCATTGGAATTTATTGGCTTGTCCTTAATTAAAGTAAAAACCGTAAAAAATGAGCGGACACTTAAACAAAAAAATAAGAGAAGTGTTTTCATTCAGAAAAACCCAGATTGAGAATAAAAACGGGTAATGTCACAAAAGTTCGTATATGCCATTGGCATAGAACAGTTCAGGAAAAGACCAGACTGGATCACCCGTTTTTCTGATTGCCGTACGGATCTGAATAATCTATGGAAATTCTCCCTGTCCTCGTGTTCTTTTGCTTTGCGTCCGCCGTCATTACGTACGGCCTTGGGGTGTATGTCTATGCAAAAAACCCCAAATCCATAGTAAACCGTCTCTTTCTTGCGACAATGTTCATGACCACGTACTGGGCAACAGGTGAGTATCTCATCTGGACGGCACAGGATTATAACGGGGTCTTGTTCTGGCTTAAAGCCAGTTCCTTCTGGCCACTAACGATCGCATTCACCCTGCATTTCGTTCTTGCATTGACCGGGCACCCGTATGCAAAAAAGGAGAACCTCAAGTACCTGATGGTATTTCTTTACCTGCCAGCACTTGCAATCACTTTTATCGAACTGGCCACAGAATCAATCTTCACGGTGGTTTACCAGCCGGGCCTCGGGTTTATCTATGTGCCAGTCCGGGAAAGTCTTGCGTACCAGGCCGAATCGGTTTTAATGATCATTGTAATGGCTTTTGCACTCTATGTCGGGGTCTCTTCATGGTATAAGCGGGGTCCGGGCATTGTCCGGCAACAGAACGGTTTTATCAGTATAGGTATCGTTGTTGTCATTCTGTTTGGGTCCCTTTCCGGGGTTTTTCTCCCGGCATTCGGGATATATCTCCCAAACCTGGTATTTATCGGCATTGTCTGCTTTTCCCTGATTATATTCTACACCATCCTCAGGCACGGGCTCTTTACCCTGACCCCCAAGTCCGCTGCAATGAATATCATCAGCACGATGCCCGATGGACTGATCCTTACCGACATCGACGGTCGTATTATTTCAAATAACTCCTCTGCAGCAGGAATTTTTGAAAAGGAAGAAAAAGAACTTCCCGATCATACTATCGATGCTTTTATCTCCCTTCCTGAGGGCTGTGACATACGAACGACAATCCGTGAGAGGGGGATGGTATCAGATCTCGAAGCAGAACTGAATTGCGATCAAAACAAAGTAGTCAGTATCGCCGGCTCTCTCATAAAAGACCCGGATGGAGAACCAGCTGGATTTGTCCTGATCCTGCGGGATATCACCAGCCGGAAGGCATCAGAACAAGCCCTCAGGCTGGCCAATGAAAAGATCTCTTTGTTAAGTCAGCTGACCCGTCATGATATCAGCAACCTTATCACTGCCCTTAATGGATACCTGACACTGCTCAAAGAAGAGGAGACTAATCCTGTTTGTCTTCCCCACATCACAGCAAGCCTTGGGATAGTTGAGAGGATCAGCAGTCATCTTCGGTTTGCCAGCCAGTACGAGGATATAGGTATGCATAAACCGGTCTGGCTGGCACTCGACCCGATGATAATCCAGGCGGTCAACAAGCTCGCCCATGAAGGAGTAAATATCACCTCCCGTATTGATTCGATAGAGATCTATGCCGATCCACTCACAGAAAAAGTGATCTACAACGTGCTGGAAAATGCGCTGAGGCATGGCAGACCACTCACCCTGATCCAGATATACAGCCAGAAGCGGATAAACGGGGAACTGGAGGTAGTAATTGAGGATAATGGTGTAGGAATTGCCGATGAAGAAAAGGAACTGATCTTCAAACGCAGGTACGGGAAAAATACCGGGCTGGGCCTCACAATCTCCCGGGAGATATTAGCCGCGACCGGAATTCGCATAGTTGAGACCGGGGAAGAAGGGAAGGGAGCCCGGTTTGAGCTCCATATTCCCTCCCATGCGTGGAGACATCATTGATTTTTCAGCAGTCATTCTATCAGGTACACAGTTGAACAAAAAACACCGGAATTACTTTCATTCTGGATATGAACCAACAAATAAAGGATCAGGGGTGATGTTGATTAGTTTTTCCAATTCGATAGGTTTATGTTTCACTGATAAGGTACATTTCCTATATTAAGTCGGAGTTGTCGAATTTATCATTGAATATTTACATTACTCTCAACCGGGCAGCTGCCGTTCATATAACCTGAAGAGTTGGACACTCTTTTTTAACAGAGCTTGCCTAATAATACGGAAAAACCGGATTAAAAAACACTATGCTAATTTCACTCCTGGGTACCCACGGACAGCAACAGGGTTGATCTCCTGATGAACCATAGACTATCGGATGCGCCCCCCATTACCCTCCCGTCATCTTCACAACAGAGTCTTTGTAAGTGTTTACCCTTCACGGATCCTGTCAGCATACCAAAGAAGGAATATAGTGCAGTGCCAGTACTGCCGGGCCAGAAAACATCAGCCCGGTTAGGAATAAAGCGGGATCACGGATTGATCAAGGATTCACTTTTCACCATTCAGCGTGGAGACAGATGGCACGTTATCAGTGAAGACTACTCGTACAAGACCGATTCATACTACACCATACTCCGGATGGAGACGGAAGGAAAGCGGGTCGAACCGTCAACTGCTGCATTAATCGATGCGTTTGTTGTACCTATCTGTCTGGAACGGGCAAAAATCGCCGGTATCCCGGTGTGTGAATGGGAGATATCACAGGCATATGTGCCGCTCCCGTCTATCATCTACGGGCTTAATTATTTTGCCTCTGCATCCGAGTTCTTTGTCGTCTACGACAACGATACGGCAAAAGAGGTAATAAAACACCTCACAAACAGGGGAAAATACCCGTTCTGTTACCAGAAACTAGAGGAAAATGCAGAGATTTTCCGGTGTATAGCAATCTTTGGAAAGACATCGGCTTCTCCAGAAGCGATAAAAAACATAGCAGAGAGGATCTATAAACTCTTCTCGATACCTCTTGTCAAGATGGCATTTGTAAAAACTGGTAAAGACTACGCACTTTCATCTCTCTCGCCCGCACGGTATTCTCATCTTTCAGATGACGAGCGTTCGCTTCTTGAGGCATACATTTCCCGCCAGGAGTTCCTATGAGCAGGCTCGGGATCTTTGTAGACCGGAAAACCCTGTCGAACTCCGAACAATTGAACGCCCTGATACGATGCCGGGATGTGGCCGAGACACTGGGTCATACGGCGAATTTTATCTTTCCCGTGGATATCAAGAAGATCAAAAAGATGGATGCGCTTTTTATCCGTGCCCGTACGGACCCGATGAATATTACCTATGTTGCGGCACAGATGGCACGGTTTCATGGTATTCCGGTCATTGATGACCCGGAATCGATCCGTACCTGTTCTGATAAGATCAACATGTATTCCCGTTTGATAAAAGAGAATGTCTCTCTGCCAAAGACGGTCTTTTTGTCAAAGCAGGAACTGAATGTCGAACGGGTTACCCGGCTTTTTGACGATCTCGGCACACCACTTGTTGTAAAAGAACCCTCGACTTCCTTTTCGCTCAGGGTCGAGAAAGTGAGTGACATAGCAGATTTTTTCAAGGTTGCCCGCCGCTTCATCAAGCTCTCGGACTGGATCGTAGTCCAGCAATACGTCGAGAGTAAATATGACTGGAGGATTGGGGTGTTGGACGGTAAGCTGCTCTATGCCTGCAAATATACGATTCCCTCGGTCACGTTTAAAATACAGGCATCGGTTAATGGCCATATCGTGTATTGCGGAGTTGACAGCGTTCCTCCCGAAGAAGTCCCACCCCACGTGATCCAGCTTGGGATCGATGCCGGCAACGCCATCGGCCGGGGGCTGTATGGTGTAGATATCAAAAACAATAACGGAGATGCATACGTGATTGAAGTGAATGACAATCCATCGATTGAAAGCGGGGAAGATGACTGTTATCCCCATGTATTTGAGACGATTATATCCCATCTTTTTGCGGCGTGATTTTTTATGGAAAACTGGTTATTACGTGCTGAAACGATCTGTATGAAATGCGGCGGACACTGCTGCGATGAAGCCCATCCCCCGGTCTCATCTGCGTGTTATGAACGACTGACAACAGCCGGGGTTTCTCCGGATATGTTTGAATTTGTCGGGTACAAACGGTTAAAAACCCGGAAAAATGGTGAATGCGTCCTCTCAGAAAATGGCAAATGCGGGATTCATGCCTTCAAACCCGAGACCTGCCGTTCAGGACCGTTTACCTTTGATATGAATGGCGACATGATCGCAATTTACCTCAAACATGAACGAATTTGTCCGATTGTGGGTCTTTTAAAGAATGAGCCCGACGCTTACCGCCAGCAGTATGAACTTGCGGTCCAGAACATCACGCATCTCGTGCGGAACTTAAGTGAAGAAGAGCTTGCGGTGATCTGCTCAATAGAAGAACCCGAAACCGATAAAGTCGGAGAAGTACCGCGATAGGATAACCTTTCATTATGACCCTCGGTACTGAACATGAGTTCTCCATTAATGATTGCCGGTTCAATCCCCTGCCGGTCTCTGACGAGATCATAAAGAAGATCTGCGGGCGGTACGAAAGTGAGATCCTGTTTGGTGAGGTGAAACTGGGAAAAGAACTCCAGAAGACCGTTCTTGAGATCCTTCCCCGTTCACCTGCTGATAATCTCTGTGTATTAGAATCACAGATTATGTCAGGAATTAAGAATTTTTACCGTATCTTTCCTGACCAGTACCGGCTTCTGGGTCTCGGTATGCACCCACTTCTCAGGCTGAAACAGACTGCGGTCTGGGATCATGACGAGGGAGAGTATTACGATATGTATGACCGGCTCTTTAACATACAGCAGCACGGTTGGCTGAACATACAGGCGCTTCAGATCAATCTCTCGTACAGGAACCAAAAAGAACTTGTGGGGCAGTATAACCGGATCCGTTCCCTGCTTCCCTACCTGATTGCGGTAACCGCATCATCGCCATTTGTTGAGGGAAAGATGACCGGCTCCATGGATAACCGTCTCATATACTACCGAAAGAACCAGAAGGAAATACCCCAGATCTGCAACGGGATCATACCAGAGAAGATCAGAACGGTTAAGGATTACCACTCCATGCAGGAGGAGATCTTTGAAAAACTGCGTGAGCAGGATGCCGGCATTCTCTGTGAGGAGTGGGTAAATTCCAGCGGGGTAATCATACGTTTCTCAAGGAAGTGCGTAGAGATCAAGGCTCTCGATGAACAGGAATGTATTCGTTCGGACATGGCAGTGTGCGCTTTTGTCCGATCCCTCCTCCGGTGCAGTACATTGCCGGTTGAAACCGACACGGAAGCATTACGGGGACTTACTGATCAGGCAATACGCTGCGGAACACGTGGACTGAAACCTGAACTCGAGACGTTATATGATATCGCATGGAAGCATGCCACTGAGGATGAACGTCAGTACCTGCCCGTTATAAAAGACCGTATTTGTAGGGGAAGCCTTGCCGAACTCATGCAGGATCGCTATAAGGAAAGCGATGAATTTCTCCCCCTTCTTTCAGATCTGGCAGAATGTCTTTCCAAAAACAAGCCTTATGTTTCCGGTTAAACGCTTCTAAAGGGTAATAGCAATACGTAATTTTACTGACGGTTGAATAAATCCAGAAAAGACGATACAATTTTGTCGTATTACCCTGACTGTGTGCGCGATCAATGGTATCTATTTTTTTCGATTCGATGGGTTTATGCTGCACGTACGAGGTACATTAGATCTATCAGAATCAGGGTTGTCAAATTTACCATTGGATTTTTTCATTATCATAATCAAAGTACATGCGAGCCGTATTTATGAGTTCAAATAGCTGGTTGAATCCGAATCTTGAGAAAAGATGTTCAGATACGCACTGTTGGGGGGTTTTTGCGAAAGAAAATATTAAAAAAGGCGAACGGCTGGCAATATTCGGGGGGTCGATAATGCGGATCGATGACATGTACCAGTTTCCTTATGAGATGCAGAAATATACCATGCAGATAGAAGAACGTTTTATCCTGGCTTCCCATCAAACTACCCCTGAAGATGATGATTTTTTTAATCATAGCTGTGACCCTAACAGTGGTTTTAAGGGTCAGATTTTTTTAGTTGCCATGAGGGATATCAAGTCCGGGGAGGAAATCACCTTTGATTATGGGATGACGGTTTCAGAATCGGTTGGAAGTGATATGGTGTTTTCCATGGATTGTATGTGCGGTTCGCCTCGATGCAGGAAAACAATAACGGAACAAGACTGGATGCTTCCCGAATTACAAATCCGGTACAAAGGCTTTTTTTCTCAGTATATTCAGGATAAAATAGACAAACTGAATGAATAAATGTTGGTGATTACTCAATACAAATCACAATACTATAACTAAATGCAAGACTTGGAGCAGGAAGGATAGGGGGAATTTTGTTTGAGTATTGATAATTCGGGGGATGGTTGTTCAGAGATCATATTTTCTGCATCGTTGGAAATAAATTTATAAACCTGTAAAATAAGAAAAGTGTTAATATTCGTCGGCAGATGATGAAAGTTACCCCCACTGAAAGGTGATGAAGCAGGGTACTGATGCCGCATTACTTTTCGTCAAATAAGAAACTCAGGAAATCCACTGCATTTTTCGTACCAAGCCCGCCAGACCGGGCTGCCGTTTCTGAGAATTCCCGGGTACTATCCGTTTCTTTTCCGAGCACCGTAAAAGGTACCGGATCGCGGGTATGTGTCTTTGCACGGATCGGGGTCGGATGATCTGGTAATACGGCTACAATACCGTCAAAATTGTCAAGAATCGTCCCGACAACCTCGTCCACCCGCTCTATTGCCGTTACTTTTTCCTTGATACTCCCCATGTGCCCGGCTTCATCGGGTGCTTCGATGTGCAGATAGAGGAAGTCCAGGTGTTCCATTGCAGCGAGTGTGTACCGGGCTTTTGCGTCATAATCGGTATCAAGATAGCCGGTTGCACCAGGTACCCGGATAATCTCCATTCCTGCACAGCGTCCGATGCCCTGTAAGAGATCGACTGCGGATATGATGCCACCCTTTTTCCCATATTTATTAAAGAACAAGGGAAATGCCGGCTTGTGCCCTCCGCTCCAGGGCCAGATCCGGGTGGCCATGCGCTTCCCTGCCTTTTTCCGGGCGGCATTTGCCGGATGGCGATCAAACACATGACGGCTTTTTTCCATGCACTGCAGGAGCAGTTCCGCATCGCCCCCTTTTGGCAGGTAATGAGAGATTTCCTGCCCGACAATATCATGCGGAGGAGTTGTTGCTGCCCCTTTTCCCTCGTGAACAACGAGCAGGTTGCGGTAGCTGACCCCGGCCTTCACCATCACGTCAGGAATTTCCGGTTGGAGAGTAGTGAAGAGCTCAGATCCCTCTTCGCTGGAAATATGACCCGCGGAGAAATCGACCATCGTATTATCTTCAACGGTCACAAGATTGCAGCGATACGCCACATCACCCGGCGCAAGGTCAACGCCCATGCTCAATGCCTCAAGGGGTCCCCTGCCGGTATAGTACTTCTCCGGGGCATACCCAAGAATCGACATGTTGGCGATATCACTGCCCGCTTCAAAATTATCCGGGATAGTGCGCAGCAGTCCGCATGCACCCTCGCGTGCCATACGGTCCATATTCGGGGTTTTTGCATATTCAAGAGGGGTCTTATTACCAAGCTCAGCAATGGGCTCATCGGCCATGCCATCCCCGCAAATGACGATATATTTCATAGTATTATCCCATTATCGCTCTGAAAGCATTGCCTGCACGGCAATCCGCACACTTTCACGGGAACCCAGCTGGGGTTTCCAGCGCAGTGCCTTGATCTTTTCAACGGATAGTTGCATCCTTGGCACATCTCCGACCCACCCGCGTTCTCCGCCCGTGAAACGGAACTTCGTGCCGGGTAGGTGCATCTCTTCAGTAACAATCTCGGCGATACTCTTCACATCGATCCAGTCCTCAGATCCGATATTGAAGGTATTCACCGTACCACGGGCATGACCGACGGCAAAAAGCATTGCCGCAACGCATTCGTGCACTTCGAGATAGGATTTAGTCTGCTTGCCATCGCCGAGAATCTCGAGCTCTTTGGGATTGGTCTCTAATTTTTTTATGAAATCGGTGATGACCCCGTGACCACTCCGTGAGCCGATAATGTTGGCAAATCGGAATGTCCATGCCTTCATACCAAATGAGTAGCAGTATGCGGAGATGAGAGACTCGCAGGCGAGTTTACTCGCACCGTACACGGAGATCGGTTCGAGAGGGGTGTAATTTTCCGGCGTGGGAATTACCGTTGCATCGCCATACACGGTTGAAGTCGAGGTGAACACCAGTTCAGGAACATGGTGCAGTCTCATGGCTTCGAGAACCCGGTACGTAGCGATGATATTGTTCTGGATTGTCGGGTCAGGATTCACCGCGCTCTGGCGGACATCAGGATCTGCTGCAAGGTGAAAAAACCTGTCAGCCCCCTCAATCGCATCTTGCCAGCCATCGGCAAGCAGATCTTTTTGTAAAAACCGTACTTTGCAGGAATCAAGGTGCCGCGCTATTGTCTCTTTGCGCCCTGCGCAGAGCGAGTCAATCACCAGGACTTCATTACCCTGTGCAACGAGCGTGTCAACCAGGTGCGAACCGATAAATCCGGCTCCTCCTGTTACCACATCAAACATCAATACCTAATATGTCATCCATGCTATAGGATTACTGCTATGTTTATCGGCATTGATCACGGCACAACTGCAATGCGGTTTGCCGGAGAGAAAGGGCAGTTCAAACTTTCCCGTGAGACTGCCAAAGATTTCACACCACGTGCACTCTCCCGGCTCTGCCCGATCAACGAGATTAAGGGAATTGCGCTCTGCTATTCCATGGGTGACGGGATTTCTTCCATCACCTCCATTGGCAAGGTTAAGAACCGGGGGATCATCAGTCGCGAGGGTGCAGGCAAACACATTGGCGGCGGTACAAAGGTTTTTGATGAAATCGCAAAGAGCGGAATTCCGGCAATCGTCCTCCCGGGACTTCACCGGAATTCACCAACGGATCCGCGCTTCAAGGTGTATTCCCACCAGACCAGCCCGGAGAAGATCGGTATCGCCTATGAGGTCTGCCATGACCTTGGGCGGGACGTGATCGTCTCCGATGTGAGCTCCAATACGGTTTCCCTGCTCGTAACAGCGGGAAAACTGGTCGGGGCGTTTGATGCCTGTGTATTTGCACCGGGAACCCTGCACGGCGCGCTCGATGTGGATGCAATCCGGAAGATCGATTCCGGGGAGTGCACCGCAAACGAGGCATTCCAGCACGCGGGGGTGAATTTTTCCCTTCCCGAAGAAGAGCGCATCCCGGCAGTTGCGATGTTTTCGGCTATGGAATGTGCCGCACTGCGCCTCTTAAACCCCCGCGCTGCCATTGCTCTTGCAGGAAGTCTCGCACCGGTTATTGCACCTGAGGTCAGGAAACTTCTGGGCACAGATGTGGCAGTGTACGACGAATGGTGCGCTTCGCGGGGCCTGGCCCGGATCGCCCGCGACGTTTTTTCAGGAAGCAAAGAGATTCTCGGGCTCGATGTGGATCTCTAGATTTATATTGATTTATCATGTAAGATTATTAGGGATTTTCCTTGAGAGAACTACGTATCCACGGCAGGGGTGGCCAGGGGTCGGTCACTGCTGCTGAACTGATTGCAGTCGCTGCGTTTGAAGGCGGCGTCTTTTCCCAGGCATTCCCCGCGTTTGGTGTTGAACGACGCGGGGCACCGGTGCAGGCATTTGTGCGGTTTGATGACAAAAAAATCCGGAAGCGAAGCCAGGTGTATGAGCCGGATTACATCATCGTGCAGGACAGCACCTTAATCAAGGACGTGAACGTGTTCATGGGAGTCAAGCAGGGGGGCATTGTGATCGTCAACACGGAAAAGAAGCCGGACTACAAAGTGCCAGACGGCGTGAAACTCATCACGATTGATGCTACGTCTATCGCGCTCAAGGCGATCGGGCTCCCGATAACAAACACCTCACTCATGGGAGCGTTTGCTGCTGCAACGGGCGAGATCCAGTTCTCCGCACTCGAAAAAGCACTCAATCACCGTTTCCCCAAGGAACTTGCAGCGAAGAATATCGAGGCCGCACGGGTGGCATTTGATATCGTCAAGGGGGCTGCATAATGGCACTTGCCGTAGGGTGCCGGGCACGGCCGGGAAAAGCGCGGGATAACAAGACGGGTTCGTGGCGTGTTTTCAAGCCGGTCTTCGATCACGAGAAGTGCTCGAAATGCGGGATGTGCAGCACATTGTGCCCCGAAGGATGCATTCATGAGGATGCTGAAGGATTCTTCGATCCCGATTATACCTATTGTAAGGGTTGCGGGATCTGCGCAGTTGAGTGCCCCAAGGAAGCAATCGCGATGAAACAGGAGGAAAAGTAAATGATGGAGATAACCGAGGGGTCGCATGCAATCGCAGAGGCAGTCCGTCTCTGCCGTCCGCAGGTGATCTCTGCCTACCCGATCACCCCCCAGACCCATATCGTTGAGGCACTGGCTGACTTTGTGGCAAACTGCCAGCTCGATGCTGAATACATCACAGTTGAGAATGAACTCTCCGCTCTCTCAGCCTGCATTGGCGCAAGTGCAGCAGGTTCACGGACGTACTCTGCAACCACCTCGCAGGGCCTTGCCCTTATGTTTGAGGTCTGTTTCAACGCCGCCGGCATGCGCCTGCCCATCATCATGTCCATTGCCAACCGGGCATTGGGGGCACCACTCTCGATCTGGAACGACCAGCAGGACTCCATCTCGCTCAGGGATTCCGGCTGGCTCCAGTTCTATGCCGAGGACAACCAGGAAGCAACCGACCTGCACCTTCTCGCCTACAAGGTGGCAGAAGACCATTCGATCCAGCTCCCCGCCTTCGTCTGCTTTGACGGGTTCATTCTCTCCCATACCTATGAACCGGTGGATATGCTCACCCAGGAAGATGTGGATAAATACCTCCCGAAGTTCAGCCCGTACGAGCGTCTTGACGCTGCAGACCCGATAAGTTTCGGCATGTATGCTACACCGGAATATTACCCTGAATTCAGGTACGAGATGGACCAGGCCCAAAAAAGGGCAAAAGACGTGATTGCAAAGGCAGGTAAAGAGTTCGGCGCAATGTTCGGCAGGGACTACAGCGCCCTTATCGAAGGATACCGTCTCGAGGATGCAGATACCGCGATCGTTGCCATGGGTTCCATCTGCGGGACCATCAAGGACGCTATCGATGAGATGCGGGTGGAAGGAAAGAAAGTCGGGTTGTTAAAGATCCGTGTATTCCGGCCCTTCCCCTCAGAAGAAATTGCAAAAATGCTTTCCCACGTGAAGCGTGTCGCAGTTCTCGACAAGAACATCTCCCTTGGCGCAAAAGGAGCCACCGCTCTTGAAGTAAGGGACGCACTCTACGGTTCTACCATCCCGGTGAAAGGATATGTGCTTGGTCTTGGTGGCAGGGACGTCAGGAAAAAGGACATTAAAGAGATTGTCGCACTTTCCGAAAAAGGACAGGGCGATATATTCTATGGTCTGCGCAAGGAGCTGATCTGAAATGACAGAAAAAACCTGTGATCTGTTCGACTGCGGCCACCGGGCATGCGGCGGTTGTGGTGCAGCACTTGTGGCACGGCTGGTAACAAAAGCAGCCGGCAAAGACTCGATCTTTGTCTCGTCTACGGGATGCATGGAAGTGTTCTCCACCCCGTATCCCGAGACCGCATGGAAAGTACCCTGGATCCACTCCCTCTTTGAGAATGCAGCCGCAGTTGCATCCGGTGTCGAAGCATCGCTCAAAAAACAGGGCCGCAAGGAAAAAGTCGTGATCATGGCCGGCGATGGGGCAACGTTTGATATCGGTATGATCTGCATCAGCGGCGCCTTTGAACGCGGCCACGACTTCACATACATCTGCTATGACAATGAAGCCTACATGAACACCGGTATACAGCGCTCCGGTGCAACCCCATACGATGCCAGCACGACAACCAGCCCGGCCGGCAAATGTTCGTTTGGCAACAAGCGGCAGAAAAAGGACATGCCGGCAATCCTTGCAGCACATGGTGCGCCCTACGTGGCCACCACGTCGATTGCCTATCCCGCCGATCTCCTCCAGAAGGTGGAAAAGGCGATCGCTACCCCGGGTCCCAGCTATGTTCAGGTCCATGCACCCTGCTGCACGGGATGGGGATTTGAGGGTGAGCAGACCATAGCAATCGCAAAACTCGCGATTGAGACCGGGCTCTGGGTCAACTACGAGATGATCGATGGCAAGGTTACGAAAGTAAAGAAAGTTGTGCGCAAACCGGTTGAAGAGTACTTAAAAACCCAGAAACGGTTCCGCCACCTCTTCAAACCAAAGCGGCAGGATGCGGAGATCGCCGCCATCCAGGCAATCGCTGATAAGAATGCGGAGAAGTTTGGCATCGATATCAAGCTCCCTCCTAAAAAAGAATAATTTTTTTTTCGTCCCTAAATGGAGATTTCCCGTATCAACACTATTAATAGT
>JBAZQT010000054.1:0-20805 GCA_041645055.1 Methanoregula sp.
TGCAACTATTGAGTTCATAATCATTTCAACCGTTTGTTCATCTGTTCCTTTTGGCAGTTCCATTTTGAGGGGAAAATTCTTAGATGGATGTACGGAAGCCACATACAGATCTCCCTGTCTTCCCCGTTTGTAAACAGCGCTATCGAGCAGATGTTCATTAATCCTGACCCACCACGGCCCTGATATGCCAAATTTACGGACCAGGCCCCCGACTGTCGGTAATAGGGGGTGCCCTCCCCCCCATGTCGCATGAGTCCGTTTCGTTATTGCTGCAAGGAGTACCCCACGGTTCTGTGCGGTCTGGATAATTTCCTGCAATATGGGATCATGGTTCTGGTCCGTTACACGTAATGCCCCATCAAGGAGAAGAAGGGATCCTTTGGGAAGCTGCTTGGTCTGTTGTAATGCGATCCAGTATTCAAGGGTATCACGGAGAATTGCCGACACTTTTTCTGCATCATTGTTTTTCAGATTTGTTTCAGGAAATATGCCGAAACAATCACTCATGAGGATCTTGAAATCCTCGCTTTCTTCTTCCGGACCCACAGATATTACCGTGAGGGGTGTTATTGCCCGTGAATAACGTTCTCCTTTGGAAAATGTCGTCTGGACTGCGCGAATTGCAGCGAGCGCAAAACTACCCGATTCAGCAATGATGGCGTTACTCCCGTCAATTGCACTGACAATCCCGGCAGATTTACTTTGGATGGGATGGATGTCCTTTTTAGTGAGATGGCTGAACTCAGAAAACTTTTCAACCAGATCATAGGGCATCTGATGTGAGATTCGCTCGAGAATCAGGGTGATCGATTCATCATAGGATTTTTTTAGGGCCATCACTCCACCTCCTTTACCCGGCTTGCGCCATCTGTTCCCATCTCGATGACGAGCGTGTTTGCAAACTCGCCCTGCATCTCGGCGATGTGCGAGATGAGGAGGATCTGGGGGAAGCGGGACTCCTGGGTCCGCAGGGCGGTCAAGAGGTTGCTCCTCCGCTCCTCGTCCTGGCTGCCGAAGATCTCATCGAAGATCAGGAACGTTGACTCGTGGACCTGGTGGAGCTCGGCAAGGTACCGCGAGAGGGCGATTCTCAGCGCGACGGCGATATCGTCCTGCTCGCCTCCGCTAAAACGATCGATCGCATAATCCTCGTCCACGTCCCGGACGAGCAGGTTGAAGTCCTCGTCCAGGAGCACCTGCTCGTACCGCCCGCCCGTGATCTCGCTGATGATGCGGCTCACTTCGCCTTCGAGCCGGCTCCGTACCACTTGCATGAGGTACACCACGTACTCCGCGATGAGGGCCCGGGTGAGCTTGAGGAGTTCGATCTCGTCCTTGAGAGTCGTTGCCTGTTGTTTGAGGCCGGCAATCTGTTCTGCGGCTTTTTTGTAATCCGCAATTTTCTCTTCGGTGAAGCGGAGGTCCTTGGTTACGTTTGCTATGACAACCTCCTCGTTACGGAGGCCGGTGTCGGTCTCGGCAAGGGACTGTCCGATCCGTTCTGTTTCCTCCGGGTCGAACGCGGATGCGGTGATCTCTTTTTCAAGCATCGCAAGCCCCGCGTTCCGTTCCGCAATGCTGGCAGTAAGTTCGGATAGCTGCTGTTTGGTTGTGACCGCCTGGGCTATTTTCTTCCCGAGCTCGATGAAGCGGGCCTGCGCTTTCTGGACATTTGCGGTCTCGGCCTCGCAGGCTTTGCAGGCCGCATCATCGTAGGCAAGTTTCGCGATTATATCCGCCGTGGCCTGCTGCTCCCCGGTCTTTTTTGCAGATTTCTGCCGGAGTTCAAGAAGCTCGGCTTCGTACCCGACCCGAAGCTTCAGCCTGCCTGCGATTGTGCGGAGGGTCTCTAGCGAGGGTATGAGCGCCTGCAGTGCGGCCTTCTCTTTTTCGAGCCGCTCCTGTTTTTCGAGATCCATCACCGCACGACTTTCGAGCTCTTGCCGTTTTATCTGGAATTCTGCATCCAGTGTCCCGAGATGCTCCCCGAGTTTCTGCCGGCAGAGCGGGCAGGTGCCTTCGGGACCGGCAGCGTGGAGCGTCTCAAGGTCGGCTTTGATCTTCTCCCGCTCCTCGCGGTACCGCTCCTGCTGTGCGGTAAGTGTGCCGATACGTTTCATGATTTCGTTCAACCGGTAACTGGTTGCACTGTCGAGCCGGTCGTCCGCAAGCTCATTACCGGCTCCGATCCCCGTCCGGATGGCGGCGCAGAGCCGGGCATGTTCCGCCCCATCCTTGTCAAGGTTTGCAAGGAGCGTCTTCTGCTTCTCTTCCCGTGTGGCAAGATCTGCAATCTCGCGCTTCAGAAACCCGAGCTCCCCGGTGAGCCGAACATGTTCGGCTTTTTTCTTCTGGAGGAGATCGAGCCGCTCCCGTAACTCCGCATACGAACCGGCGGTCTTCTCGATCCGGTGATATTCGGCCTCCTCGTCCGCAATCAGGGCAAGAGCTGCTTCGAGTTTCTTTGCCCGGGTTGTCTCGGCTGCTAGTTCCTGGAAGACGGCCTGCTGCTGCTCACGAAGCCGGCTGTAGGCAAGTTTCTTCTCGGCTATCGCTTTCTGCCGGACATCGAGCTCGGCCCGCCGGGTACGGAGGAGGTCCCGTGCCTTCGTGTGTTCTGCAATGGCTGCCGTGAAGCGGGCAACCGATGCATGGAGTGCGGCGAGTTCTTCCTCGCTCTGTCGGCCGGCCATGGCCGCGAGCTCGCCCTCCTTCCTCTGGAGTTCCCCGGATTTTGTATCGATCTGCTCTTTTAGGATCTTCTGGCTCTCGGTGTTTAGGAAATCGATCCCGAGCGCCCGGAGGAACCACTCCTTGCGTTTGCCCGGGGTGTTCTCAAGGAGCGTTAAGAGATCTTTCTGGCCGGCATAGATGGTGTTCTTGAAATCCACCGGGCCCATACCGAGCGTCCGCTTGATTTCAGTTTCGACCTGGCTGACACCATTTGCTCTTTCCCTGCCGTTATGGAAAAAAGAGGCATCGTGGGTGACCGTCTTTCCCTTCCTGAATGTGCGGACTACTGCATATTCATCGCCGCCGATCCGGAAGTCGAGCCGGACTTCGCACTTCTCCTTTGGGCCGGCAAAACTGGAGACAATATAATCGGCCGCGATCCCGGTTGCCTGCACGCCGTACAGCGCAAAGAATATTGCCTGGACGAGGCTCGACTTGCCCGTGCCGTTATTTCCGAGCACGCCCGTGATGCCGTCTTTGAAGTTGATTTCGGCATGCCGGAACCGCTTGAAGTTGTCGAGCACGAGCCGGTCAAGGATCATTCTGCGGTCCCCCGGTGCTCGTCCATCACGGACTGGAGCACTTCTTTCCCGCGTGCGAGCGCGAACTCCTTCTGCTTTGCGGAGATCTGCTGCTTTCCCACAAACCCTTCGAACTCCTGCAGGTAGTCGATCAGGCGGATGTCCTGCTGGAGCGGGACGGGCTTGTCCTCATCCTCCGACTTCACCCGGATCTTCAGGTCCAGGAGCTGCTCGCGGACGCTGGCAAGATCCCGCATGTCGATGCCCTTCCCGTGCTCCCGCGAGAGGCCGTCGAGCGTCACCTGCGCCATCGCATACTTCGGGAGGTTCTTCTGCGTGATACGGCGAACGATCTCCTCCGTGATATCCCCGGGGTGGACACCCTGGCATTTGATCGTGCCGCAATCCGCCATTGGGGTTTTCGGGAGTTCGAGGTGCCGGACCTCGTGCGTTCCTGTGTCAAATGTGAGCCCACCCTTCTCATCCCGGATCTCGCCGTACGTGAGGTACTCGGTTGAGCCCGAGTACCAGGCATTGTCCGTGATCTGGCACTGGCGGTGGTAATGGCCGAGCGCAATGTAATCGAATTTCTCGGAAAGGATCGTGCCGTCCAGCTCGTGCTCCGCCACGGTTGCGAGCCGCTTGTCCTTTATCGCGGTTGCGAGCCCGTGGGTCACGAGGACGTTGTTGTGCGAGGAAGAGAGATCCACCGTGTCGAAGGCCGAGCGGTAATCCTCCACGCGGAGCATGTTGGGGATGAGGTGGAAGACAGTGTCGCCGATCTCCACCTTCTCGTACCGGAACCGGTAGGCCGCCGTGATTTGCGACTTGTGGTACGTGAGGACTTCGAACGGCGAGGTCGTGTACCGGGTCTTGACCATACTGTGGTTACCGGTGATGATGACGAGCGGTATTCCGGCTATGCTGAGTCTTTCGAGTGCTTCCAGGACGGTCGTGTATGCTTTGGTTTTCGGTTTGACCGTATCGAAGAGGTCGCCCGCGTGGACTAATGCATCCGGCTTTTGGCGGATGATCTCATCTATCGCTGCGAGGAAATTGTCGTACACCTGCTTCTCGCGGAGGTTCATGCCGGATTCGGGATCGAGCCGGTTGAATGCAGCGAGGCCCAGGTGGGTGTCGGCGATGTGGATGAGTTTCATCGTATACTTTTGTATGGAATTTTATGGGATATAAGAGGAGGGGGGTGCAGGGGGAAAATAATTGAAAATTAATAGGATTTTTTTGATTAAATGAAGAGATCTTCATTTTTCCAATCTGAAGTAATATTTTACATATTTTTTCAATATATTTATCGTTCAAGAAAATAACAATCGTTTGATTGAGTGGTGTGAAATGGGGCTAACATATTTAGATCTTGATGAACTAACTCGAGAATACATGTTAAAAGAATTATCTTTAGATATTGAAGAGAAAAAAGTAAATCTTTCAAGTTATTTTAACGAAACTGGGAAAAAAATCTGGTTAGAAAAGTTTTCGGAATCGGTTCAGAAATATGATGATGAATGGTTGGCAATCCAGCTTAAGCAAAATGGGTGTTTTTTGGACAAGAAAGCATTCACAACAAAAAATGGAAATACCTCTTTTCGATCTGTTCCCTATACTGCGGCGGAGACATTTGCAGAAGGAGAATTTAATCGTCTTTACATGAGAGCAATTTGTTTGCGAGCGCAGGAAGGCACAGGAAAAGTTGTGATTTATCGAGGAAAAACCGTTCAAAATCCACGTCAAGGTTCTGAATCCAAGATTGGTAGTATTGTTTCTGCGAATGAGTTATTGATCGATTTAAGAAATTCTCTTGGTAGTGGAACACGACTTGGTATCGGAGAACCAAATTCAGGGATTTCAGTTAAACTGAGTAGATAAGCATGAAAATTAAAACAGTTGAGATTAAAAATTTTCGCTCGATTCAAAATGGAAAATTAGAATTTAGTGATTTAACTGCAATAATTGGAAGAAACGGAACGGGAAAGTCCTCATATTTACATGCAATCGAATATTTTTATGATCTTAACGCAGCAGTAAATCCCGATGATTTTTTCAATAGAGATACAACTGTGCCAATTGAAATTCGGATAACATTCTCTGATTTGAAAGCTGAAGAGAAAACCGACTTTCTGTCATTTATGAAAAATGATCTGCTCACTGTTACAAAACGATATATCGGTGAGGGGAAAACGGCTAAATATTATGCTGCAACCCCACAAATACCGGAATTTTTTGATATCCGGGCAATACCCCAGAAACGAGAAAAAACCACTGCTTGGAATGCTTTGATTGATCAAAAAAAGTTTGTTGGATTAACAACACGAGTAAGAAATGCTGATGATATCGAACATTTGATGACAGAATATGAAACGCTTCATAGTGATCTTACGGTGATGAAAGAACAACAAGTACAATTTATCGGACCTCCCAACATTGGTGGTGGTCGACTTGACACTCATACAAAATACGTGCTTGTTCCCGCTGTAAGAAAAGTGACTGATGAGTTTTCCGGCAAAAATGGAGCGATTGATCAACTTCTTGACATGATCGTGTTGAGAAAAATAAAAACAAGGAAAGATCTTTTGGAATTTCGAGCAGAATTTGAAACTAGGGCAAAAAAACTTTATTGTTCTGAAAACCTTCCTGAATTACCAAAATTAGGAGAGGCGATATCACAAACTCTAGATACTTATGCACCTGGGAGTTGTCTCAAACTAAATTGGAATGACACAATTAGTGTACCTGATATACAATTACCTTCCGCTAAAGTTACACTTATTGAGGATAATTATGAAGGGGGAATCGCGCATAAGGGTCATGGGTTACAACGAGCATTAATCCTGACTTTATTACAGCATCTCGCAATTACTAAACCGGATGAACCTCCGAAAGATCAAACGCATAATGATGTGAAAGAAGATACTAAATCAACTGTTCCTCCACAATCTCAAGCGCCGGATTTAATTCTTGCATTAGAAGAACCAGAATTATATCTCCATCCATCTAGAGCTCGATACCTTGCTAGTGTATTTTATAATCTGGTTGGATCTGGAAACGGAACTACTATTCCAACCACTCAAGTGATATACGCAACGCACTCTCCATATTTTGTAGATATTTCACAGTTCAATCAAATTCGAATATTAAGAAAACTAAATAGTACAACTCCAAATCCGATGCAGAGTATTGTTTTTTCATATACATTAGAAAATGCAATTTCGGAATGGGTTACAATATCAAAAGAAGACCCAAAAGAAATTCGTTCTAAAGGTTTTATCGCAAGAGCGATGCCGATAATGACCTCTCTTGTGAATGAAGGTTTTTTTGCGGACACTGTAGTAGTAGTAGAAGGATTATCAGATTTGGGTATATTATGGACCTTGCAAGATATTATGCAGAAATCTTGGCCTCAAAAAGGGATAGTAATTGTTCCAGTTTCTGGAAAAAACAGTCTTGATAGGCCAACAATTATTTTTAGAGGCTTCTCAATCCCAACATACCTGGTATTTGATGGGGATGTAAAACATAAAGGAAATTCTTCGAAGGAAAAAAATACAATTTTATCAAACCGTAAATACCTCCGTTTATGCGGTGCAACAGAAGAAGATTTTCCGGAAACACATGTAGATAAAAAATGGGCTGTGTTTAAGGATAATGTAGAAACTGACATGAGATTATCTCTCGGAGATACAAAATTCTATGCAATTCGAGAAAAAGTTGCATCAGAATTGGGACTTGACCCGAGCCATGTTATAAAAAATATTGAGGGAGCTTCGTTATTTACTAAATATGCATATCAGGATGGCTGTAAATTCCATACGCTTGAAAAAATTGTTGAAAATATCACAAATCTGCATTAATTTTTTGAGAAACGCATCAGAAATAACCCTCAAGAACCCGTCCACTGAAGAATGTTTTTCGGCTGGCTCCGGCTAATAATTTCTTTTGCTTCCCCTCGTGCTTCCACTTTGATATTAACTCTTTTTAGTCCACTCTTGGCAATATCTTCAGTCAAAATGCAATTAACCGGGAAAAATTCCCGGATTTTCGAGCTGATTTTATGACCGGAACAAATTAGCTGAATATTGTTACGCTTGAGAATTGACCATATCGGTGCCCATAAATAGAACGCTCCAGTTGATCCAAATGGATTATCGAGAAGAAGCACTTTAGATGTGTTCGTGTCGTATCGACCGACAACGATATTTCTGATATACGACATCAGGGCTATCAGGAATATGATATACATGGTATTTTCCTGACCATCTGATGCTTTTATTGAATCCCACTTTTGAAATCCTTGTGACTCTTCCTCGATCTTCCTGATTTTCACTTGGATTTTTCCCATCTCCATTAGTCTGGCGACAAGTTGTTCAGGTCTGAAAGATTTTTGCAGTTCAGGACGCTTGATAATTCCATCCCTGATTCCCTTATTGAGATCTTGGATATACCGACGCATCTCAACTTGTGCACGTTCCTCTTCGAATATGCATTCATCGAAATTTATCCGGATCATCTCAAGATGTTTCTCATTAATTTCTAGTTTTGACATTTGAGGGAATTCTTTGAGATGGTCTCGGTAAATCCTGGCCATTCCCAGAGCTTGATTAACAATTTTTTCTTCAACTTCTTTGAGAGCTTCAATGGTTTTGTGATGGATTTCGATCTTTTCGTGGATGATTTGTGAAAAATTATTGAGTTGCTGTTGATTTAATTCTGCATCCTGAAGACTATCCGCTTCCTTTAATCTAACTTTTATAATCTCTTTAAATTCAGAGGCAATTGGAATATCGGATACATTTTGAATAGCCGTGGCTTTAACAATTTCAGATTGTTTTTTATTTTTCCTGACGACCTTTTCTGCCCGCTCCAATTCCACTTCTAAAGCCTGTGGGTCTCGGAGAACATCAGCGGGGATACACATTGAATTTTTAAAATGATGAGTTGCATCAAGAACCCTTATGTCAAAGAATCCTTTCTGAACCGTTTTCAGATTGGACTCTTTTTTCAGTTGCTCTTCTTTGAGAAGCCCAATTTGCTCTTCGATTATTTTGATTTGTTTAGTCTTTTCGGCAAATTCGACAATAAATTGGTTTGAATCAAAAAGTTCAGAATTCGGATTATAGGTATCAGATACCAACTTCTGATAATGATCAATTTTTTGTGTGAATTGGCGGCTTATGACCTCATACTCCGTAATTGCCCTTTCAAGGAATTGATATACAATATTTCTCTTCGTTCCAAGATCGATTATTCTCTCTTGCAGTTGTTGAATAAAATCATCAGAATTCGGTGTGTCGGGATTTCTAGTAATTAAATCGCCATATTCAATGCCAAGATCATGGATATCTTTTCTATACACGTCAATTGATGAACGATCAGATTTAATCGTCGATTCTATTTGGCCAACAGTACCATCCATATCATCAATAACTTTTTTAGCAGCACGGTATTTTGACCGAATTTCATTAATATCCCCTTCAATAGGAATTCTGATCTCATTTCCGGCATATGATTGGTAATCTCGAATTTCAGTTTGGTATTTACTTAAAATTTCATTAGTTTGACGGAGTGACTCTTCTCTTATTTGTAATTCTGTTTGTGACGTGAGATGTTCCTGATCCAATCGGCGTAGGGATGCATTCAATTCCTTTTGCTCATTAGCAACATCATCGAGCTCTTTCTGAAATTCCCGTCCGTGGTCTTCATTCTCCTTAATTTTCTGAATGATGCGAAGGCTTTTCTCGAATATGCCTGTTCGTTCTTTGTTTTCTTCGAAGTGGGCTTTGGTGGCTATAAGATCCTTGTCGAAATCGTCTTTTTGCCGTTGGTTCAATAGCATTTTTTCTTTATGTTCTTTCAGGGAATTTGTATATTTTTCAATTTCTGCCCTTTTTACTGATTCCGCGTCGGAAGGGTAACGGTCCAGAAAACTTCGGACAATATATTGATCCTGCTTAAAGTTGTGAATAGAGCTTTCAATTTTTATAATTGCTTCTCCAGCTCGAGCTAATTCTTTTTTAATTCGGGCTATTGTTTTGTCACCGGCAAAAACCTCCTTTAAAAATTCCGTCTCCCGGTGGGGGATGAATATGTCTCCTAGAGTGATCGCTCTGTTTGCCCGCAATAAATCGAGGTTTGCAATAAGGGGTGCTACATCTTGAATTTCTACCGGAAGGGCATAAGGAGTTCGAGTAATTTCTTTGAAATATTGATCAAGTACGAGAATTGTTTTTGGGAGCCAGGGTGCAAGTTCGAGAATTTCGCCTCTTTTCTCTTCGGTTAGCCCATTTAGATGTTCTGCTCCACTGACCGATTGAGGATACCGGTCTTTCATAATACCAAGAGATTTGATAAATGATTCGTCTAACGAATAACCATATTTCTGGATGCTGTCAAGTTGTTGGTTTAAGGAGTTGAGTTTACTTTTTTGAAGTACCAGATTATCGGAAAATTTTTGGATTTCTGATCCAATATGAGCTAAACAGGATTCTGGGGTATTTTTTTCATATGCATTTAGTATTTTTTGTGTATTTTCTTTTCGAGATTGAAACTCCGCGAATTCATTTTTTACCCGATCGATCGATTCCGTTTCAAAAATGATTCGGGTTTTGAGTTCGTTTTCGATACTATTTTTTTGGGATATTTGGTCTTTTATTGCATCAATTGCATCAGATAAATCCTGTTTTTCTTGTGCTAATCGTACAAGATATTTTGTTACGGATTCAATTTTATCTTCGGTAAATAAACTGGTAGAAATCTGCGGATAGGTTTTATATTGGTTCGAGAGTTCGCCATGTTCTACGATGATGCTTGATCTTTTATTATTTAAGTTCTCAATCGCAGTTTTATTCAGAGAGAGCTGTTTTTGTTTTCCACCGATTTCTTTTAACTCTAATATAATTTTTTCATCGATCTCTCTCAAATTTTTTTCATCGGATATTTTTCTAGCGTTTAATTGAGTTATCTCATAAGAAATCCGATCATAGAGTGATTTACCAAGTGGATTGAGTTTTTCATAGAGATCTCGACGGTTTTCTTTTTTATTTGTTAAAATCATCTCATTCTCTAAAATGGCTGCATCTTTGTCTTTTATTAAAAGATATTTGTTGACTGCTTTTGAAAAATTCAAAAAATTTGTTTGCTCCTTGATTACGATTTCGAGGGGTGCCAACTCTCTGTCATATTGATCTTTAATTTTTTTTGCTTGATTTACCTGAACGTTTGTGATATCCAATGAGATTTTTTCAAGGGAATATTTAAGGTTGTTTTGCGATAACTCCATGTTTTTTAATTTCTCAATAATGTCCTGAATCTCATCCTCATTTCTGTGAAGTGATATTTCATAGGCATTGAGTTGAGCCGCTGCGACATTTTTTTCTTCCCGATAAGATTCATAAGAGCCAATAAGGCGTTCATTTGCCTTACTTAAATTTCCAACCTCAAAAAGTAGTTTCTCATAATTTATGAGGGTGTCCTGTTCTTCCTGTAATTTTTTTAAGGATTCCTGAGATTTGAAAAGTGCATCTGCGATTGTGGAAGATTCATCAGATTTCTCGTTATAATTGAGTCGTTCTCTGTCCTTCAGACATTCCTCAATTGTTTTTATTAAAAGTCCCTCAACAAGATTCCTCGATGTTTTATAATTCGCAAAATGCGGTTTCAAATGGTTTTCGCCTTTATTGATCTCTCGTATTAAATTCCATTCAGATTCCAGCAGACAATACTCTTTGAGCCAGTCTTGGTACTCTCGTCGCTTTTCTGTAATCCTGATGTCATATTCGGCACTTTTTTCCTTCATCATTGAGAGTGTCTTTGAAAAGTCCTTTACAACGAATGCTTTGTCTTCAAAATTGCATAATGGGAGATTGTTTATATCGAAAATGTTACTTTTGTTGTAATTATAGATGTAATTGAACGATTGAATTTCGTCACTTCGAGAATCATCATCCTGGGCGATTTTTCGTTTTGCGCAAAAACCCGTGAGAAGATACTTTTTTTCTGAAATGCTCTTTTCAAGTTCCCATTCGGCAAGTACGTGGGTTGTGCGATTGGGATCTCCGCCATGGAACATATCCACGAATGGATGGTCCTTCGTTAAGGCAGCTCTCGGCAGGATACATTGCATAAGCAACATAAGAAGGACTGATTTTCCCCCGCCGTTGACCAATTCAAAGGTTGTGTTAAACCCATGGAATGGCATGCGAAAATCTTCGTAAACATTGTGCCCTTCGTTGAACTGAGCATTGATAATACGTAAATTACGTAACTGGGGCATCGTCACCATCCTTTGAATCTGACAGTCCTTCAATGAAATCCGAAATGTCGGCTTGGATTTCATTTCGGTTATACGCTTCTGCGATAATTGCTTTACAACGTCCGGTCAGATATATTGCGTCGTCATTCTCAACTACCAGTCCCTGCTTCTTCATAAATTTCACGGCTTGGTTAACGACGGTAAATTTGGAACTCGTTCCTTTTAGTTTCAAATCCTCAGAGTCTTCTTTAAGCTCCGCTTTGGGAAGACTATTCCAGGAATCAGCAATCAGTTTGAAGTTGAAATGGTATTCCTCGCTCGTTTTTTCCAAACTTTCAAGCCCCATCATGGATTTTACTTTTCGATCGATGGAATCAAGCAGATCTAATTTCGAAAGTTTTGCCCGATATGTTTCCTGGGTTGCTTCTTTGTAAAACTCCGTGATAATAATATGCATAATGAAAAATGCTGTATACATCATGGCGTTATTGCTAAATCCAGTTCCGAGTTCTTTTTTTATTTCAGCGTTTGATAGTGAGAAAATTCGGTTATTTACCCCAGGGCTAATATAGATTGTTCCATCCTGTTCACAAATCAGTAGGTCAAGTTTTTCAGCAAGGAAATTGAGTGAATCCCGAACTTCTGCATCCTGATCGTATCGCATAAATTCAGTAGGATGATCCGTTCTCGATATAGAGCCGGATTCTAAAATAGTTGAAAGGATGTCAAGAGCGGTTCCGAGATTATTCTGTTCAATTTTCATTTTTTGTCACTCCATGACGAAGATCATGTCGGTCACTGATATTTCGTCGTTTCCACCGATATTCACGAATAAACCGGGCTTTGAAATAATCTTCAGTGAGTTTCCTTTGGAAAACTCATTTTCGAAAGCTAGCTGTAATGATTCTTCGATTTGATCTCTAGTGCAACCAATAGTGGGAATAATCGAAAAATCGAAAACATTTTCATAAGGATTTTGAGCATTTTCCTTCAGATCTTTTTTGGTGAAACAAAACTCTGAATTGCTGTTCAACTCGAGCAAAAATGGGATCAGATCAACATTTTTTATGCCTTCTTGCCCGGTCTGGAGAACAATTTCATCAAGATAACCTAAGAGATCCAAAGGATTTTTTTGGGACACTGCTTTCAATAGAATCTTTGCATACGTTGTAAAATTTTGAGCTTGACGCTCTCCCACAATAGATTCAATAGTCTTCTTATCAGTCCAGTCTTCCAACGATCTGGTGTCAATAATCTCGTTTTTTCTTCCAGCAATTATTTGTGGCTCAAAAATCTTAAGGAAATTAAATTTTTTCCGAATTTTTGCATGCAACAGCGGGTGGATGGTTATTAAGTGAATTTCATTTGAAATATTTGCCCTGATATGATTTTCAAGGGCTTCCTGGAATTGATATCTTTTCTCAAATAATGAGTTTAACCGAATCCGATTAATTCGTTCGTAATCTTCCGGAAAATCAGTAAATTCATTCAGGAGAGCATTGTGAATTTTATAACCATGTTCGACTTCAATGGCGATTTCTTTGATAACAATAAATTCGTCTTCATTTACCGTAAAGTTCGCATTATTCGTGAGTTTCTCTCGATTTTCAGAGAGTCCTTTGAGAAGTGTATTTACTTGGGTGAAAAGTTCATTTTCATGTTTTAATTGTGAAAAAACATCCTGAGAATACCGTCCGAAATCTTCAGCAACATCATTTCCTCCGGTTATGAGTTTTTCGAGAAGTTCTTCCTTCTTTTTTGTTTTTAGTTGAACCGCAAGGTTTAATTCCCGGATGGTGGCCAATGCATTTCTGAATGAGCCACTCTTTATCTGTTTCTCGAACAGGATCAGAGTGATCGAGATCTTGGATTCTTCCGGCAGTTCTTTTATACTTATCATGAAATCAAGGCCGGTATCGGTAATTCGATACGCGCTCTCTTTCACGTCAAATTCGACTAATTGGATATATTCATCTACAATTTTTTGATGAATGGGATCGAAATACTGGTACTGATACAACATCCCCTGCGTATCCGTCTCTAGCATTCCAAGAATTGATCTTGTTACATCCTGGATGTCCAATGTAATACCCGGGTAAATTATTTTTAGGGTTTGTTTAATGTGTTCTTCAATTTCTTCGATAGGTACGGCACGGCCTTCCAATCGGCCGTGTTCGATAAGAAAAGTCAAGACATCTATTGCAAGAAAAGGTGCATCGTACTCAGGTTTTTGGATAGTGGATGTAGTATAAATTCTAAAGAACGGATAAAATTTTTTCAAATATTCTAAACGCTTGTCAATTTCAATATGGCGTTCAGTATATTCCACGGTGTTTCAACTCCGGTAGATCTATTTTGTTAAAAATCTCCTGGGGGAGATATTTTCTCTCATTAACGATTTTGTTGATCAACTCTTTTTCATCAGACTCAAAGAAATCAATGAATGGAGACAATGAAGAGTCTCCTCGTTTTTGGAGCTTCCTGATGGGCTGTGCTCTAGCGGGGCCTGCTTTTTTTATCATGTACGAGTAGAATCTTACGGCAGGTTTTATGTCATAATGTGGGAATTGTTTTCTGAGCGAATTGAAGATGTTTATTCCCTCTTGGTCAAGATCTCCAAAATAAAAATATCGATCTGATGTAGTCCCCCCAATCATGTTAAAATAAGCGAATTTTTGTTTTATTGCATACCCTTCCCCATATATAACCAGATTCGTATTTTCCAACTCGCCGGATTTTAGGGCATCTTGTAATGTCCAGAAAGTATCCTTATTCTCGACAATTAGTATTGTTCGTATTCCGTTTCCTTCGAGTGAAAAATAATTTTTCTCAGTATAGAAGAATGGTTCGTACACTTTTTTTGCTTTGATATCTTTAAGAGATAGTTTGAGATTCTTTAAAATTTTATTTCCATCAATCGCAGCATCAGCTGGCATAGTAATCGCCTTTTCATCATCGAAAAGTAAATATGAACGTTCATTCACGGTCAGTTCATCAGAATTTTTTTGACGGACTAAATTATCAATCCGTAAAATAAATTCACGATCTTTTGCGTATTGTGCTGCGTGAGTTGCGTAATAATCGATATTTATCGATGGCGACAATGACAGCAATTCGTGTCGATGCTCAGTTTGTTGTATAGAGAATTTCTCTAAAATACTGCTCTTTTTAATAGTGTAAGTGTTGGGAAGTCCTCCATATTGTAGTAATTGTGAGGAATTCTTTAATGGAATTAATATGCTTTCGTCAATAAAATCTTGAATGGTTTTTACAAATTGATCTCTCTTATGTTCGTCAAAAAAAATATTGATTCTTCTATTTTTCAGCTCTTCGCTTAATTCAGTGATACTGATTCGTTTGTTTTTTGAATTCTGCAGAATTATTTTAATTGTTTCTTTCATTGAATTATTCCGGTCTATTAGTGTTTATTATCCGATTATATTTGATTAAAATATCGAAATCATTCTAATGCAGTCCACTATTCAATAGTCAGTCTTTTTTCTTCGCAGATTCCCTCGCAGCAAACCCTCCCTTTCTCTCATCACTTCTCACCCGCACAATCCTCCCACATCCCGGCCTCCGTTCCCTCAAATAGCTAATACAAAGCCCAAACCTCCCCCCGTTCTGGTGAAGATCACCCCCTGTTCGATTGAAAACTCCTGGATATTTTGCTTGAACAGGGGATCCGGAATGATGCGTGAAATTCACATCGATGTACTACGTGGGGGTCCAGAGTTCCGGGCCTCAAAACTGGCCTTCTTTTCCCTTTGACCGTGCTTCCCCCAACCTCCCTTCGGACAAGCCTCTTCAAACCGGTCATTGTGGATTACCCAGACACATTTTTTAATTTTCACTCCGTGCTCCGCACCTATATCTCCCGCATGATCAATCCCTGATCAGGATTTTCATGACTCTTACCGATCTCCTCCTCCCCGCTATCGCGTTTATCCTGGGCATCGTTGTCGCATACATCTTCTTCCGTCAGCAGATCAGTGCAATCGAAGGGCGGGCACGAAACGATCTCGAACGCTGGAAAATAGAATGCACCAACGATATCCGGAAGGATTCGGTCAACCGCTCCCGCTCAACGCTGAAGGGAAGGATCTCCGAACAGATGGCCCCGTTCCTGCCGGAGTTCCCGTTTTCTTCCGCTGACGCCCGGTTCATCGGTAACCCGATCGACTTTGTGGTCTTTGACGGGTATACTTCGGTAAAGGATGACAAAGGCGATATGATCAATATCGTTCTCGTGGAAGTGAAGAACGGGAAAGGAAGACTTACGCGGGAAGAAACGCTGATCAAGCGGGCGGTCGAGGAAGGACGGGTTTCATGGCAGACGATTTTCTTAAAAGATGAGGGACCGGAAGAGAGTTCCGGTTGAGTGAGGCCAGGGGGCATGGATTAGGTGGGCGAGGTGGGTGTTGGCAATATGGATTGGTTTTTTTGTGTTTGTTATTCGGGAGTGAAGGAAGATGATTGGGTTAGCATGAAAGTGACACTTTTCTTCCACCGATCTGCCTTCGGTCAATACGGAATTTCTGCGGTGCCGGCTTGAACCGGATTCTTAAAAAATGATCGTCTTATTACCCCATTGGTTCACACGATTTTAACTTCCAATACTTGATTTGGAAATAATTTCGATAGTTGTGTTGATTTTTTGGATTCCCCAATCCCTTTATTTTTATCCGTATGACCCCCTCAAATTCTCTCATCCTCTCGTCCCGCGTATTATCCACACAAGAATTCCAGCCTGGATGACAACTGCCCCGATTGCAATCACAAACATCGGCAGGAACGGATCATCAAAACCCGGGTAAAACGGTTTTATGTCCAGGCGTGGCAGGGTAAAAAACGTGACCAGCGCAGTAATTGCGGTACAGAACGTGATGGCAGCTGAGAGGACAATCGAGATCCGCACCCGTTTCTCCGGGTTGAACAGGGCCAGCCCGAACGGGGTGAGCCGGTAATAGACCCACTTGTGACCGTCTTCCTGCGCCTCGATGAGATCTGCGTCACAGAGTCGTTCAAGGTGGTGATGGATGGTTGGCGATGTAAGAGACAGTTCTTTTGCAAGCTCTGCATTTGTTTTCCGGCGGTTTTTAAGCGACGAGAGGATCTGGATCCGGGTATCGGAAGACAGGCTGTCGATGGCAGATTTATCGAGCGTGTAATCGGCATCGTCTTCCATGATACATGAATCATTAGAGTAATATATTGTATCAACTTTCCGCTGGGCCACACTAATAAAAAGGAAGCGTTCCAGTTCGTAATTTTTGGTTTTGTTAGATGGAAATCTTCCATTTTCCCGTACGTAATCATCCGGTCGTTTCAAATTACCCATGAAGACAGTCGGTCTTTAGAATAGGGAAGTGTGAAAACAATGAAAAACTGGATAATCTTTTCCGGGCTCCTCTGCCTGCTTCTCCTGATAGGAAGCGTGTCGGCTGAGACGGTGAGTGTATCGGGTGTTGTTGTCGATGAGAAAATCTACACGTCGCTTGCGTCGTGTTATACAAGCAACCTCATCAAGTCGTATGGTCCTGTCCCGGTCTATGACAAGGATAACCGGGTTGTCTCGCGTGGGATAATGTCCGATTTCAAAGGTTTTACCGAACGCGATGCGCTGTATAAAAAACTGCATAATCTCTATGAAGCAACGAAAGAACCGGTGAACAAACAGTATGCGTATCCAAACGGGCCCGTCCTTTCCTACGGCTATGATGCCCTGGGATCTGTTGCAGTTGGGATTTATGACAACGGGACCATTGACGAAAAGACCATGGACGGGATGTATTCGGCCATCGCTGCCGAAGCAAAGAAGCAGGGAATCGATGACGTCCCGGTAATCTTCTATAAGGAGCCCATTGCGCGCCTTGACCTGGGCAGGGCTGATACCTGGAGGCCTGTCATCGGTGGCGTGCAGATCGGCAGCTCAATCGGGGCATTGACATCGGGTTTTGCTGCGACACGGGGCGGGGAGAATGGTTTCATAACCGCAGGGCATATTGGCAGCGTTGGCAGCACGGTCTACCAGCCGGACCTCTCTACACCCATCGGGAGCGTTACGGTTTCATCCGGAGGCACATCTTCGGATTCAGCATGGATCCAATACAGCGACATCGCGGATAAAATTTTTGAAAGTTCCGGCAGTCAGCCATCGATATACGGGACCTCCAGTCCTTCTGTAGGGCTGGGAGTTACGATGTCCGGTATCACAAACGGTGTCAGTACCGGCACGATTATCCGGGAAACCTCGCTCTATAACAATTTCTTTAGTAAAACCATTGACAACCAGTGGTATGCAGATTTTTCTTCAGCAAGTGGCGACAGTGGTGCCCCCGTTTATTTCAAGGATTCAAACGGGCATATCCAGCTGGTCGGGCTTTACTGGGGACGGGGAACTTACGCAGTATTCTCCCCGATCTCCAGTGTCCTGAGTGATTTGAGCTGATTTTCTTCTTTTTTTGCTGGATTTCTTTTCATGAAAAATTTACAGGATCCTTGGGAAATCTCAATTACGATCGTGATCATGCGAAAAAACCTGATTCAAATCAACAAACTCCGGTTTTATTATTCATTCGAACTTTGCGTAAAATTTTTATCTTGACGGTGTCTGGAAATTTTATCCGAATTAACCGTGCTCCCTCCTCGCGACCCCGGCTTTCACCAGCTGTAATGTGCTACATATGACCTCATGTCTGCCGATGTAAAAACGATCAAAAACGGTCGAAACTCACCCTCATTTTCACGAATTATTCCCCCTAGATCCGGAAAAAGGGGAACTCGGAGCCCCGTACGGGGAGATCCATACTCCCCACCATAATATGGGAGGATGCCCTGGAAAATACATTTTCTCCAACGTGAAAATCAAATTGGAATTACAATATCTTCCACAGATTTTATTTGGATAAGATTAGCTTCTCCAAGAACCCAGAGAGGGGTTCCGGCAACAAAGATAACCATTGTATTACCGTTCACCAGCTTTTTTTCTTCGGACGTGGCAAGATGAATTGCTTCTTTGTAGATCTCGTCCGTGTCTTTGTATACATTCCCGTTCTTTGTATTGACGAGCCCTATGTTCAGTGGAAAAGTGCCATAACTCAGAACCATCTTCCTTGTGTTGAAGTCATCATGAACAATGGGAATGATCATTGCATGAGGGCGGAACCGCGCTATCATATGGGCGGTCCTTCCCGTTATGGTTGAGATGAGGATCGCTTCGTATTCTTTCTCTTCTGCCATAATGCAGGCGGATTCGGAGATCTTGTCGGTCGTGATCTGTTTGCTGGCTTTCGCACTTGTGTATGAGCAATACTTTCTGATCCAGATATAAAATTCAAGGAGCTGTTGCTTTTCGGGAAGTTCACGTTTGTCTTTATTTTTCATCTTCTCGATCAGGTTGGAATATTTATATGTCATCTCCTTCATCCGTTCTTCCTGGGTCTTGAAGGATGAGGCAGAACCCGATACGATTTCCTGATATCGTTGCCGGTCGAGCGTTTCCCGCAAATCTTCTGCAAGGTGTATTTTTTCAAGGTGCTTTTCCGCTTTTTCTGCAATTTGCACCATCATCTGGACCGCCTGGAACGGGTATATGCCCTCTGAGGTCTCATTTGAGAGCATAACCGCGGAACTCCCATCCAAGATTGCATTGAAAACATCCGTTGCTTCTGCACGTGTCGGATAGGGATTCTCTTGCATCGAATTGAGCATCTCGGTCGCCGTGATCACTGGCTTTCCGCGGTGATTACAGAGGCGTATGATTTGTTTCTGGATCGGGGGTACATCCTGCGGGTCCAGCTGCAGAGCAAGATCGCCGCGGGCGATCATGATCCCGTCCGATACATCCATGATCTGCTCGATATTTTTCACTGCTTTCTGTGTCTCGATTTTTGCGATTATTGCGGGGGACCGGAGGCGGGCTTCCTCCCAGAGAATATCTTGACGTTTCCTGTCGGTCAGCGTTTTTTTGTCAATATCATCAAGGCAGTTCTGGACTGAAATGAAGTGTTTTTTCAACTCTTCTGAAGTAGCATTGCCATATTTGTTTTTCAAACGTTCGTAAATTTTTCTCTCGGTGTAATACCTCACTTGAAGCATATCGATTGCATCATTGACAAACGATACCCCGATGTGAGTCAAGTGATCTTCCTCATGTTCCAGGAGAAAGTCTAGAGCCTTTTTATCCTTCGGTCGTTCAAAAAACGGGGGTACTTCAAGCGTTACTTTTTTTATAGTGAGTCCTTTATTGTTTGGGATCTCTCCCCCTTTTTCCACATTGCAGGTGACAACCCCTTTCTTCTCAGAAATTGCATTGAAAACAACGATCCCATCGCCAATAATCAGGGGGACCTCTTCACCGTGACTGATCTTTTTCCGGATATAGTCGCCAAAGGTATTGTGCATCCCGATTTGTTTGTTATCGGGTTCGCCAATCTTCCGTATCATTTTTGAAAAATGTTCGTCAGAAACTAATACGCAGGGCATTTCGGGATTGTTCTGGCGATTTCCGAAGTTAATCTCGATTGTTTTTCCTTTCTCAACTATCGTCTTGGCATTAGTACCAGTATTAGTGTCGGTGTATTTTCCCGTGTCCAGCCGGATCTTTGGACCGGGCAGATCGGCAAGAAGAGCAACATTTTTAGCGAGTGAATTCCTGTTCTTCGAGATCCATTCGAAGACTTCATTTTCAATCTTTCCATCATCATGAAACGACATATTCAGCCGGATAATATCCACCATATAATGGGACGTATTTTCCTGCTGAAACATATCCAGGATCGTAGCATTACCCACTTCGCCGGGGATAGGGTTCTTCCGTGAGTCGAAAACACCCTTTCGGCTCCTGCCGACAGTTGTGATAATCTTTGTTTTTAAAAGAGTATCATCATCCTTCAGGTACATGATGATTACTTAAATTTGAATATTATCATTGTTGTGATTTAATTTTAGATAAAGGAAAAAAATAAAAAAAATCATTGGGTGAAATAATGATGATCCGTCCTGTTATTAGACCGATGATGACGTTTTTTTGGTAATTCATAAAATTCTTCGCATCCTTATTATATTTACACCATTCCCTCGGCTAGTTTCCTGCATACCGGAATGCGACCAACCCAATGTCACGTTTGCCGACGTGAAAATTATCCGAGAGTGGCGAAATCCCCCACTTCTCGCGAATTATGACCTATATATGATCTTATGTTACTGTCGCATCCCCCGACCCCCCATTCCACCACACCCCTCGTACCCTTCCCTCACTCCGCACAGGTGATGGCCCCATCCCCA
>JBAZQT010000055.1:0-20625 GCA_041645055.1 Methanoregula sp.
CACACGAAGGTGATGCCGGATATTGTCACCCTTGCAAAGGGGATCGCCAGCGGGTTTCCGATGGGCGCACTGGTTGCCCGGGAAGACCTGGAATTTAAAAAGAGCGAGCACGGGAGCACGTTTGCCGGGGGTCCCCTCGCTTGTGCAGCAGCACTTGCCACGATTGGGGTTATTGAGAAGATCCTCCCGGATGTAGCCCGGAAAGGCGAACGGTTTGGCAAGGGTCTTGCCCCACTGAACCCCCGTATCCGCGGGCTGATGATTGGAATGACAATTGGGGACAAGTGCCCGGAAATCCAGAAGAAATGCGCCAGCCAGGGTGTTCTGGTCAACTGTGCAGCGGATGGGAACCTGCGTCTTGTCCCACCGCTGGTTATTACGGATGCCGAGATCGACCGTGTGGTCGGAGTGATCAATGGAGCACTTGGTTAGGTCCTGCTATAAAAAAAAGAGCGGCTATGTCTTTGCCAAAAAGGCAGAGGATATCGCCCGCGAGTACGGCATTAGTAAGATAGCCCGACTTGCCAGCAATGAAAACCCCGAGCCCCTCTCTCCCGCTGTATTAGCCGCGGCTGAAGAAGCGCTTCGGACCGTGAACCGGTATCCGGATGAGCGGGTCAATATCCTCATGAATGCCCTACGGGCATATTACGGCGATTATCATTTTGTCACCGGCGTAGGAATGGACGGTGTTATCGAGACTATCATCCGTACGCTCGTCGAACCCGGGGAGACCGTGGCAATCTCAACTCCCACCTTCTCTTTCTATGCACTTGCAGCAATGGGCCAGGGTGCTGAAGTGGTCACGATACCGCGGGAAGCGGATTTCTCGGTCGATTGCGGCAAACTGATCGAGGCTGCAAAGGAGGCAAAGATTACCGTTCTCTGTTCTCCCAATAACCCAACCGGTAATGCAACACCGGTTGACGCAGTTGCCGAGATCCTCGAAGGAATTGAAGGTCTGCTCTTTCTCGATAATGCCTATGTCGAGTTCTCGGACTTCAACTATCTCCCCCTCATGAAAAAACACGAGAACCTTGTCCTGGGAAGAACATTTTCCAAAGTATACTCCCTTGCAGGTCTCCGCATCGGGTATGCCTTCACCCCGCGATGGCTTACCCCGTGGTATCACAGGGCCGGTACGCCGTTTACGGTGAATTCGGTCTCGGCAGCAGCAGCAGCAGCAGCATTGCCGGACAAGGAACGGGCACAGCGGTATATCGCCCAGGTAAAACGATGGCGCAAACGGTTTACCAACGAGGTAAAATTCCCTGTACTACCTTCTGACGCAAACTTTGTCATGATCGATGTTGCCCCGCACAAGAGTGATGCAATAGTCGAAAACCTTGCCCGCAAAGGAGTTGTGGTCCGTTCGTGCAGGAGTTTTGCCGGGTTGCCTGACCATTATATCCGGGTGAGCGTTGGTGAGGACTGGGAAAACGAGTTGTTCGTGCAGGAGATTAACAAATTATGATGTGTGGTATCACCGGCACTCCGGGAACAGGCAAATCACTGATAAGCGATGAGCTTGCCCGGAGGGGGCACAAGGTTGTCCACCTCACTGATACCATACGCCCCTACGTTACTGGCGACGATGAGCAGCGCGACACGGAAATCTTCGATGATGAGTGCTGGGCAGCAGAGTTTGTACCGGTCGACGGGTTTGTTGAAGGACACTTTGCCCACTTGCTTCCCTGCGATCGCATTGTAGTTCTCCGCTGTCGCCCGGATGAACTGAAAAAACGCTTGGAACAGCGTAAATATCCTGCCAGTAAGGTTCAGGAAAATGTGGATGCAGAAGCTCTCGACGATTGCCTTATCGAGACGGTGGACCTGCACGATGCCGGAAATATCTTCGAACTGGATACCACCGGCCACAACCCGGTTTATTGCGCTGACCAGATCGAAGCGTTTGTTGCAGGAAAGATTCCTGCACAATTCGGTACCCTTGATTGGTCCGGGTTTTTAGAGGTGCACTAAATGACGCTCGACCAGTACCGCTCGCATGTGAAAGTCTATTTCGATCCGCTGGTTGCGATAGCGATCCGGTGCCGGCTGACGCCGAACTTCTTTACGATAGCCGCCCTGTTCGCCTCCGCCGCTGCCGGTATCCTGTTTTACCTTCGTCTCGAACTCTGGGGAGTCTTGGCCGTTGCCCTCAATGCGTTCTGTGATTCTATGGATGGTGCTGTTGCCCGCGAGATGAAGTGCCAGAGCAAACGCGGGGATTTCCTCGATCACGCAGTGGACCGGTACGCGGATATCTTCATCATCACCGGTATCTTTGCCGGAGGGATGGTACCATGGCAGATCGGTGTATTGGCACTCACCGGAGTGCTGATGTCATCTTATCTCGGCACGCAGGCTCAGGCTGTGGGTGTCGGACGCTACTATGGCGGGCTTTTAGGCAGGGCGGACCGGCTTGTGCTGATCATAGTTGTCGGTATCATTGATCTCATCGCCCCCACTACGTTTTACTGGCTCGGCTGGTTCGGCTGGTTGCTGCTATTCTTTGGGATTTTCGGTCATATAACGGCGTTCCAGCGGTTCGCTTATGTGTGGGCGAAGGTTGAGTGAGATTTTTTCACTCACTCCCCTAATTATTGGCAAACACGAAAAGAGGGATCTTCTTCTCTTTTTGATCAGATTTTTTCCATCGGATAAATATCATGGTCTCCGTTTGGTTTATCAGTCTCAGAATTGATTTTTTATTATGGATAAAAACACACTCATCATCTTTCTTCTCTGCATTGCAGCGGTTTTTCTTGCCGGCTGCACACAAAATACTACCCCTGTTGCAGCAGTGACAACTACCATCCCCCCAACGACCGTAACGACGGTTGCCGTTGATGCACAGACCTGCACAACTGATGCGGACTGTGTGCCTGCCCAGTGCTGTCACCCGACCAGCTGTGTCAAACAAGCTGCAAAACCCGCCTGCACTGATATCGCGTGCACCATGAGCTGCGAAGGATCACTTGACTGTGGTGCGGGAAGCTGCGGGTGCACAAACGGACGATGCTCGGTGATACAGGCACGGCCCACTACATTATCGGTTGTAACAAAAACTTCAGTAACGCTGACCGCCAGCCCCCAGCGGTATTCACCTATAATGTCATCAACACCAGGGGTCGGAATTACGGTGGATGCCAATGGTTTTGAGGCTGCCAGATCCCAGTTCGTGTGGAACGCAACGCACGGGAATTTCTTTTCATGGGGCCCGGTAAATTACACGGTAAATGAGGTTGGAAACCCGGTCACTAATCATGGTGAGAAACTCTACTGGTCGTTTACCCAAAAACCTGCTTCAACCCTTGAGCCGGTGGTAATTACCGTCACGGCAACAGATTCTGTCACTGGCCGGATGATGGGAAGCTCAAATGTAGTCCTGCGATGGGATGGAGACAATGCGGTTATGCTGAAAGATACAAAATAGCTTTTTTTGATATGAAAACTGATCCAACTTTTTCATGTGATCACATGAATTTTAGTTGGTTATAGCGATCAAAGGAATTATCCATGGAGTGAACAGGTTACTTGCGACTACCGGAGAATCCGGTCAGTACTCCGTTCCCTTACAGGAAAGGTCCCGGATATATTCAAGTGCCGCAATCGCATCGTGGCGTTTCTGGTCGCATGCATTGGTATCAACCCATGCAAGGAACCGCTTGCGGGTGGCTGTATCAACCGCTTCTCCCGAGCCGGATACGATTGCCGGGTATGTACGTTTCGGATAGAACAGGGACCGGGCCGAAGCGAGCAGTGCGTCATACACCGTAGTATCAATAATGCCGGTCTCGTTCGCCAGCTTTAAAGTAAACCGGATATTGATCAAAGGTTCAGAGAGTGACAACCCGGAGTTCGGATCGAATACGAGCGCCACCTCATCGTCTGACTCCAGTTCGCCGCTCTTATACATCCGGTAGATCTCACCGATGCCAACCATCCCCAGTGTATCCATCTCCGCTGCCCGTAGTGCACCCATACTCGATGACCCAATAACCCGGATGCCACCTTTCAGCGCTGCAAGGATTTCGCGATGTGCGACTGCCGATTCCTGATGAAAGACGCCATCGATCAGACCGATGATTGTAGCACCATCACGTGCCGCAGCGATAAGATCTCCCCGTTTTGCAGGAGGCCGGTACTCGGCTGAAAGGATCTTTTCTGCCGATCCTGTATCAAGACTTGGCCCGAGAAAGACGATGATCTTTGGCATGCTTCACCCGTTCACCCCGGCGTTCGGGGTCCATTGCAAAGACTTCAAGACCCGGTACGATCACCCGCACAACGGGAATACCAATCTCTTCTCTGGTCAGGTCTACGATAATGACCCGGTCGAGCCCCTTCTTCTCTAGTGCAGCGATGACATTATTGATATCTTTTAAGAAATCATCGGTGTCTGATGAGGGGATCTTTGCATAATCCACCGTCCCATTATCACGGTACCAGTACCCGTTGATTCGCTTAGCCCGTTCGTATCCCATCTTCTTGCGGAGATCGGCGATTGTTGTGTCTTCCCGTGCTCCGTGGATCTGGGTAAGCCGGCTCTGGGCTACTTCAGTGAGTGCCCGCATGACTGCGATCCGAGCACTGGTATGGGTGCCGATACCGATAGTGAGGAGACTGGGGTCCTTTAAGAGGACATCATCTGCTACTGCAGCAATAGTCGGGATACCGATGTCACTCGTAATGTCCCGTATCGTGACCTCGACCTGTGCATCGGCAAACTTCTTCTGCATATCCATAATCACCGGGTCATCAATGCCGACAACCGCAGGGCCGGTGTTCCGCGTGGATTCTACGAGCGACCAGGCGTCCCGCTCAATAACTTCTGATAAGGCGTGAAAGATCGCTTCTTCAATGGTGTTTCCCGAAGCAAGCCCGTTCGAGTTCGTGCGGAAGACCCCCCGGTGCCGTGGTGGGACCGGGTGATATACTGCAAAGGCGGGAACCCATACCGTCTCGTTATTGACAATATCATACCCCTGGCACCAGGACATGAACCGATCTGTTGTTGCACCTTCCGGCAGGATCAGATCATCGGGATTGATAACGGGCTCGCGGCCTTCCAGCTCCTGGTACAGGGCGACCCTGATGTCCCGGTCGTGAACTTCCGCGGAATACCTCTCGATCCCTTCCATGATCGCCGATATCCGCGACTCTTCAATGGTTGCTCCCTTACCGTTGTACACGGTGATTGCTCCGTCTTCTGCTGTCGGGCGGATGCAGGAGAAGACCGGAATCCCGATCCGGTCAAGGTTCGTGATGTCCGCGACACGGGTTATTCCTGCAGCGGGCACTTTGGGTTCGATGCGGGCGAGGGTTTCATCGAGAGGGGAGGCCCGCTGCGTCTCGTTGTTATAGGTCTTTTTGCAGGAGTGGAGCTGCATGGATATATCTCTTAAGTAGTAGGTGGGCACTTTTTGGGTTTATACATGCTCATACGTGATGAACAGGAAAAATGAAAGAATGAATATGGTATGATCTCACCCGGATGGAGGAAGTACTGTAATAAATTCCCGCACATTTGTTGATGCCACGCTCCTGATCGGCACACCATGACCGGGGAGCAGGATATCAAAATTACGAATAATTTTCTCTCTTTGACCCTCGCCCAGGAAAAACCTTATCTGGCAAAAGCCCAATTCAGACATATCGGAAACGGGGCGAATGTCTCAATGGCGGATCATATCTCCACAGTACAGGAAAACTTAAAAGCCCTCACCAGCCCCGCTAACCTCCTCCAGGTTATCTTCATCGCAGTTATCCTCAACGCCCTCTATCTTATCAGCACCGTAAATTATCTCCTCTTTCACGGCATCGTTGAAGTCGCCGGTATTGCTGTGGCCTTTTCGATTTTTATCATTATCTGGAATACCCGCAACGTGATAACAGACGGATTTTTCTTAATTATTGGCATCTCGTTCCTCTTCTTTGGCAGCATCGATCTCGTCCACATGCTCGCATACAAAGGGATGGGAATATTTCCCGGAAATAGTTCTGACCTCCCCACCCAGCTCTGGATCGCAGCCCGGTATTTCCAGAGTATCACGTTCCTTATCGCAACCCTCTTTATCGGGAGAACGATTACCAAAGACCGGAAATATGATGTAGCTATTATCATCGGAGCCTGCACCGCAGCCTGTGCCCTGCTCTTTGCCAGCATCTTCATCTGGCAGAACTTCCCGCCTTGCTTCATCGAGGGCAGCGGACTTACCCCGTTTAAAATAGTGAGCGAATATGTCATCTCGCTCATCCTCATTGCCACCATAATCATCCTGTACCTGAAACGGGAGCACTTCGATCCCAAGGTCTGGAAATTCCTCATCGCTGCGCAATTATTCCTCATCCTCGGGGAACTTGCGTTCACTTCCTATATCTCGGTGTTCGGGTTCATGAACATGCTCGGCCACCTCCTCCGGTTCCTCTCGATCTACCTCTTCTACCGGGCATTTGTCGTTATCAGCCTGACCCGGCCGTACGATCTCCTCCTCCGCGAACTCAAGGTAAATGAGAAAACTCTGCGTGAGAGCGAGAAAAAATACCGGACCCTGTTTGAGAATATGCTGGAGGGGTTTGCGTATTGTAAAATGATCTATGATGAGGAGGGCAGACCTGTTGACTGGATTTACCTTGATGTGAATGCAGCATTTGAGCAGTTGACCGGGCTGAAAAATATTGTCGGGAAACGAGTTCTCGAGGCAATACCTAATGTCCGTGAATTAACCCCGGAACTCTTTGATACGTACGGGCGCGTGACATTAACAGGAACTCCCGAAACTTTTGAGATCGATTTCAAACCATTAAATATCTGGCTTAAAGTGTCGGTCTTTTCTCCGGAGAGGGGCTACTTTGTCGCAGTCTTCTGGGATATCACCCAGCGCAAAACCACAGAGTTATCCCTGCGGGAAAAAACTGAGGAACTTGACCGCTTCTTCTCGGTTGCTCTTGACCTGCTCTGTATTGCAGATACTGACGGCTATTTCCACAAGCTGAATCCTGCATGGGAGACCACGCTCGGGTATTCTAAAGACGAACTCATGGCGCACCGGTTCCTTGATCTCATCCATCCCGATGATCTGGAGAGCACGCTAGGGGCGATCGGTACTCTTAAAGACCAGAGCGAGGTACTTGATTTTGTGAACCGGTACCGGTGCAGCGATGGTACATACCGGTGGATCGAATGGAGATCGTACCCGTACGGGAACCTGATTTATGCGGCAGCTCGGGATATTACTCTGCGCAAGCAGGCAGAAGACGAAATCCGGAAAGCCCGTGATTTCTACTTAAAGATCTTAGACGACTTCCCCAATCCAATCTGGCGGGCGGATATCCATGCCAAATGCGACTATTTCAACAAGGACTGGCTGGAATTTACCGGGCGTACTCTCGCTCAGGAGCTTGGCGACGGATGGGCTGAGGGCGTTCATAAAGACGATCTCGACCGGTGCCTGAAAATCTACCTGGATAATTTTAATGCCCGAACACCCTTTGAAATGGAATACCGGCTCCGGTTCCATGATGGTACGTACCACTGGCTGGCTGACAGTGGGAAACCATTCTACAGTTCTTCAGGGGAGTTTACGGGTTTTATCGGCTCCTGTTATGATATCCAGGGCCGGAGGCAGGCTGAAGAGGCGCTGAAGCAGGCAAACCGCAAGTTAAACCTGCTCTCCAGTATCACCCGGCATGATATCAACAACCAGCTCCTCTCCTTAATGGCATACCTCGAACTCTCAAAAGAATCCCTCGGGGATGTTGCCAAGACTTCGGAGTATATCATAAAAGAAGAACGGGCAGCAAACGCCATCGAACGCCAGATCATCTTTACAAAAGAGTACCAGGATCTGGGTGTGAAAGCCCCGGTCTGGCAGAACGTGGAAGCGAGTGTCAAAAAGGTGCTGACGGTATTGCCCATGCGGGACGTCAGGGTATTTGCAGAGGTCAATGATCTCGAAGTGTATGCAGATCCACTTCTTGAAAAAGTGTTCTACAACTTAATCGACAATGCCCTGCGGTATGGGGGCCAGAAGATGACTGCAATCCGCATCTCCTCGCAGGAGTCCGAAAACGGGTTGATTATTTCCGTTCAGGATGACGGTGAAGGAATACCGGCAGACGACAAGAAGCGCCTTTTCGAGCGAGGCTTCGGGCACCACACCGGCCTCGGCCTCTTCCTCTCCCGCGAGATACTCTCGATTACTGGTATAACAATAACCGAGAACGGGGAACCCGGGAAAGGAGCGAGGTTCGAGATCCTTGTGCCGAAGGGGGGATACCGGTTTTAGCGTGAATATGAATTGCGCCGGCGTGCATTCATTATAGATCTCTGTTTTTAGGGTCTCGGTACAAGGAGGAGATTTTTAAATAAACTATTTAAATGCTCTATCCCTATGTTCCACTAAGAGAGTGGGTATGGTAAAGAAATCTATCCTGATAGTCGAAGATGAGCAAATTCCGGCGATAGATCTCAAAGATACCCTCATATCACTTGGTTACCGCGTCACCGGTATCGCCCCGTCGGGTGAACGGGCGATTGATATGGCAGATGAGGAGACTCCCGATCTTATCCTGATGGATATCCGTTTGTCCGGCAAACTTTCCGGGATCGAAGCAGCAGAGCAGATCCTCCTCCACCATGCTGTTCCCATCATCTATCTCACTGCGTACGCAGATCCTGAACTGGTAGAACGGGCAAAACGGACCCGACCCTATGGTTATATCATCAAACCCTATGATGAGCGGGGGCTCCGTACCGAGATCGAGATCGCGTTCTATAAATTCACTTTGGACCAAAACCAGCAGCGGGAGTACACCCAACTCGAGCAACGGGTACTTGAGCGGACCAACGATATTGCCCGGATAAATGCAGCCTTACAAAAAAGCGAAACCCGGTACAGGCTCCTCTTTGAACGTTCCGGAGAGGGGATTTTCATCTTTGAAGCCGAAGGGGAGGAACGCGGAAAAATTGTCGAGGTAAACGCTGCCGGCGCTTCCATGCATGGCTACTTGCCAAAAGAACTCCTTACGATGAAGATTACGGATCTTGATGTACCGGAAAATCTCAAGGATGCCCCGGCCCGGTTTAAGGAAATTCTCAGCGGGAAATGGATAGGCGGTGTGATCAACCATATGCAGAAGGACGGGTCTGTCTTTCCCGTTGATTTTCATGCCGGTCTTCTCGAACTGGATGGTCATAACTATGTCTTTTCTGTCATGCAAGACTTCAGTGAACAAAAAAAGGCGGAAGATGCGTTAAAAGAGAGTGAGGGGAAATACCGCGCCATATTAGAGAATATGCAGGACCTGTTCTACCGGACGGATATGCAGGGAAAAATTACCATGCTAAGCCCGGTAGGTGCACGATTAGCAGGGTATGATTCTACGGATGATATGATAGGAATGGATGCAGCATCCATGTACGCTGAACCAGAAAAACGCAACCAGCTCCTTTCTGCCATTACAGAGAACGGGGAAGTGTCCAACTATCCCATCACCTTAAAGGTCCGCGATGGATCACTCCGGTATGTCACCACGAGTAGCCACTTCTATCGCGATACACACGGAACAGTTCTGGGTGTGGAGGGAATCATCCATGATATGACCGGACTAAGGCAGGCAACTGATGCCCTGCAGGTTGCAAATAAAAAACTCAGCCTCCTCTCCAGCATCACACGGCACGATATCCGGAACCAGCTCATGGCCCTTAAGACATACATCCAGCTGAGCGAAGACTCAATGGAAAATCCTGCCCAACTGGCAGAATTCTTAAAGAAGCAGGAATTGATTGCTGACACCATTGAACGTGAAATTAATCTCACCAGTGATTACGAAGATATGGGTATCAAGTCTCCTGTTTGGCAGAATGTAGAGGAGATTGTCAACAAAGCATTATCCGGGCATTCACTACAGGAAATTATGGTTGAGACCACCTGTCATGACCTTGAAATTTTTGCCGATCCGCTGCTTGAAAAGGTGTTCAATAACTTAATTGACAACGCCCTCAGGTATGGCGGGCAGAAGATGACTGCAATCCGAATCTCATCGCAGGAATCTGAAAAGGGGATGATTATTTCTGTTGCTGACGATGGTGTGGGAATATCGGCAGAGGATAAAAAGCACCTTTTCACCAGGGGATTTGGGAAGCATACCGGTCTTGGTCTCTTCCTCTCACGAGAGATACTCTCGATTACTGGCATTACAATCACGGAAAACGGGGATCCGGGTAAAGGAGCGAGATTCGAGCTCCTCGTTCCAAAGGGCGAGTACCGGTTGATTGGATGAGCGCTGACGGCTCCATTCCTTAGAATGGTGCACAAAAGACGTATGGTGAAAAAATTATCCTGTTTTTTCCTCAGGGAATTCAATCAGATCGTCAGCAAATGTCGTGAGCTGGGAAAGGAGCACCGGGTCGAGTCCTTTTTCAACCGCCAGCAGGATCCCCGCGATATTCATGATCCGAAGCTTACTGATTATGAAATGGATAAATTTCGTGAGATCGGAAGAACTCGAATGGATAAGCATGGCATTGACTGAGTCCAGAAAGATCATGGTTTTTTCTCCCTCGAACTTTTTTAGGATGGTGGTGATGGCAAGGATCGCAATGACCAACGAGATCCCGATAAAGACAACTGCTCTCATAACCGCGGCAAGGAACACCTGCATATCGTATGGGCCGATTATAATTACCGCACTCAGGTAAAATGCGCTCATGAGGACAGCATAGAGGTCGCCGTTCCGGCCAAACCAGTACGCAGCGATGATAATAGGTACGTAATACAAATGGGTGAAGACAATCTGGATATTATTGACCAGAGAAAAAACGGTAAGTACTGCAACGAAAACGGTGAATATCACCAGCACTACGATTTTTACCGGCGTGCACGACCATTTCTACGGGATAGCGAACTCCATGAGGATGTGTATCTATTGGTTCGGTATATATTTCTCTGCTAAAAAGAGAGTGGTGAAATGATGGAGAGATTACGATCCAATCAATTTTCCCGCGTGAGAAGGAGACACCCTTACTGCAAGTATGTGTCCGGTTCTGAAGACGATGTCTATTACCCTATTCAGACCTTCATGTCATCTGCAGGTTCCGGCTCCTGACAGAAATTTTTATCCATATCGATTATAGTATCCACAAACATTGTCAGCTGGGTGAGGACATCCGGATCGAGCCCCTTTTCCACGGCGATAAAAATTCCGGAAAAATGCATGAGTCGAAGTTTGTTGGTAACAAAATGAATGAACCGGGTAATATTCTGCGAGGAGATATAGATCAACATGGAATTGACTGAATCAAACAGCAGCGAGACTTTTTTCCCTTTAAGTCCTGCAAGAGACTCCGTGACTGCAATCCCGATAGCAGTTAGATCGGCAGGATTGCTCACAAACCTGCAGTTGCTCTCCGGTTCGTGATCCCGCCCCATGGCATATTTTGTAACCGTATCAACAACAGAAATTTTCTCAAGCGGGATACCACTTTTTTCAAAATTCTTTTTCAGTACATCAAAAGGCTGGTTTGTTGCAATGACAAGAACATGGTAATCCTTGGCTAGCAGCATTTTGATGAGTTCTATGTTCTTGTTCCTGATCTCCGCTGCTGATGCCATGACCAGGTAGATCTCCTCATCATTGATATTCGATAAGCACATTGTCATAAAGTCTCACCTATTCCATGAGGAATTTCCTGGTTGCATCAGACAATTCATCGCCGTGTTCAGTAATTACCTTATTCAGTTCAATGATATTCTTCCGGATCTGTCCTACGTTCTTCATCTGGATTTTCAACTGGAGGGTTACATCCGCCATGTCACATCCGCCCCGTTCAATATCATTAACAATCCCGGCAATATTTTCCTCTACCACATCAAGCGGGGTCTTTGATCGCATGGCGGCTTCCCTGATGAACGTGAGGAATCGTTCATTGCTTTCTTTGAGAGCTTCCTCTGCGTGTTTCCGTTCAGAGATGTCGCGGACGGTTGCCTGCAGGACTCGCTTTTCTCCCCAGTCAAATGCAGACAGCAGCACCTCTGCCGGAAATGCTGTACCATCAGAACGGCGGTGAATCCATTCGAATCGATCAGTTCCTGTCCGGTATGCGGTCTGGATATGTTCCATGGCAGCCTCAGAAGACGGACGCCCATCAGGCTGTACCGGAGGCGATAATTGGGCGGGATTGAATTTCACCAGTTCCTCTTTTGTAGCAATACCAAATATTTTCAAAGTACGGGGATTGCAGTCAAAGAAACCTTCTTCGGTCAGAAGCATGATTGCATCGTTCGAACCATTGAAAATTGCCCTGAACCGGGACTCGTTCTGCCTGAGCCGTTCGGACTGCTCGCTGACTACGGTCTCCTGGACGGAAAGCAGTTCGGTCAGTGAGGCCACCATGGATTCAAGGCCATGCACCTTGTCGGTCGTGATAACGGTATCCATCAGTTCATCCTCCGTCAGTCCTTTTTTGTTTATGGGTATGAGAAAATACCGCCTTTCCCTCAAAGGGCAGGATGGCGATCTTTACGCTCAAGGCAAGCGATCGGAACATATCTGCTGTCTGGCGGGAGAGTTTCACTTTGGAAAACAGGATGACAGCAAAGAGGTTTCCTGAAGGCAGGATGCCACCAAAGCCAAGAACCGATTGGACTTTATACGGTATGACAAATTCGTTTTGGGCCGGCACGTACCGGCTGCCAACCGCATCAGGTATCAGGAAAACATTGTAAGTTGTCTGTGCCATATCCACGACAACTGCCGGATCAGGTTGTAATAATGTATTGACTTCAAGTCCCAGTTGCTGGATGAGCTGCCTGACCATCGGGAATGCTTCTATGAAATGTTCGCTGGGGAGGGGGATTGCCTTGTGCCCGGCGGATTGTTTGCGGGAGTTCCATTCCGGCAGCATTCCGGCTGTTGCAAGCAGGATAAGGCATTTCATTTCGCGGGACACCGGAGAGGCTTTCATGATGCCGGAGGCAAATGTCTGCAGGTTATCATCAAGTTCTGCATAGGAATGGGTCTTGAAGAGGCGGACAAGGACACAGGCGTTTCCTTTACCGTCTTTTTCCGTGAGATGATCGTACAGGTAATGAACGATTTTATCAGCCACTTCTTCCATACTGGTAGCACCGGATCCTATAGAACGCAGTGCAGCGGAAACCTCTACCATGTCTTTTAACGTAAAATCGACAATATCAGGCATCATATCCCCCTTATTATGCAGGCAACAGACAGAAATTCAACCCGGGTTTTGTCCTCAATGATACAGCCGTTTGGAATGACTTCAACGGGCACGGTCCGGGTTAATTTATAATAATTCTTCATATAGGGAACTTCTATATATACGTATTCAGACCGTATGATCCGATTCAGTTCCCCGTCCGAAGATTGTTGTATTCATTTTCTGCATTTTACCGATATCTGATAAAATACAGACACAGGATTTCGTTGAGGGTCATTGTACCATTAAAATGCAGCGCCTCTCCGGTATTTTCCCCGTGAGTAATCCGGATATTTTTACAGCAAGTTTTAATTACAGCCCGGCATAAGTGAACGTTATGCTGCCCACGGGTGAATCAAAGGATGTCATTCCCCGGGGCTTGATTATCGCTTTTATCATTGTCTTTATTGCCATCATTGCAGCAGGAATTTACTTCTACCAGTCGCAAGAACAGCAGATCAAAGACCAGGTAACCACAGATCTCACTTCAATCTCAAAGCTGAAAGCAAACCAGATTTCAGCGTGGCGGGAGGATCGACTGGTCGATGCACGGATCATATCGGCGGGAGCTTTTTTTTCCAACGGTGCTGATCATTACATAACCTATGGGGATGATGAGAGCCGGGAGAATATCCTTAGTCGTTTCCATGAAATGAATGCATCTCTGCATTATGATAATGCAATGCTGGTCGATCCTCAGGGAAACGTGCGCTTAAGCCTCGATCCCACAATTACATCCATCAATCCTTCCATCAAAGCACAGGTTAACGCATCCCTGAAACGTGGCGATGCGGTTCTGACCGATTTTTACCGGGTTCCCGGAACACAGGTCATTCGCATGAACGTGATTGCGCCACTTCATGCGAAGAAGGGTGATCCCAACAACCCGGTTGGTGCTGTTGTCTTAACGATCAACCCGGACGATTTCCTGTATCCCCTCATCCAGTCGTGGCCCGTACCCAGCAGGAGTGCGGAGACTCTGTTAGTTGAGCGCGAAGGCGACCATGTCCTGTACTTAAACAAACTCCGGCACCAGCCAAATACTGCACTTAACCTTACAATTCCCATCAGCCAGGAAAATGTCCCCGCAGTCAAGGTTATCTTGGGAGCGACCGGGGCATTTGTCGGCAAGGATTACCGGGGGGTTGATGTAATCTCGGTGCTGGAACCGGTCTCCGGCTCGCCCTGGTTCATGGTGGCAAAAGTCGATGCAGAGGAAGCATACTCTTCATGGCGGACCCGCTCCGTTCTCATCATCGTATTGGTTACCGGAACACTTGTCGGCGCTTTCATCATCATCGGGCTCATCTGGCAGCACCGGCAGAAATACTATTACCGTTCCCTGTATACTGCCGAAGCAGAACGGAGAGGAGAAGAGCAGCGGAACCGCGAGAGGTTAGAAACGCTGCTGCGGCTTTCGGAGATGGGATCAGCCAGTGAGCAGGAACTTATGGACTATGTTCTCGATGCAGGATGCAGGCTTACGAACAGTTCGCTTGCTTTCATGGGGATGATGTCACCGGACGAGACCGTATTTGACATCACATCATGGTCGAACTCCACAATGAAGGACTGTACCGTTGCCGCATCCCCGATCCATTTTCCTATAGAAAAAGCGGGTATCTGGGCTGAAGCGGTACGGAAACGAAAGCCTCTTATCGTGAATGACTACCCTGCACTCCAAACCGGAAAGAAAGGTCTTCCCCCGGGACATGTCCCCATCACGCGGTTTGCATCCATCCCGATCTTTGAGGGACAGCGGATTGTCATGGTCTGTGCCGTTGCCAACAAGGAAACCGATTATACCGATCTGGATGTGGATAACATCATCCTCCTGATGCAGGGCGTCTGGAATCACCTGCGGAAACGTTCGGCTGATGATGCGCTCCGCCAAAAGACAACCGATCTCGAAGCTGCGTTTGAAGAGATCACAGCCACCGATGAGGAACTGGCTGCAAACTACGACGAATTGGAAAAAAGCCAAAAGGCACTAACCGAGAGCGAACGAAAATACCGGAACCTGTACCAGTATGCCCAGGTGGGGCTCTTTGAGACGAGCCTCAAAGATGCGAGAATAATTGCCTGTAACCAGCGGTACTGTGATCTTTTCGGATTCCCATCCATTGAAGACGCGATAGGAAAGGACGTGCTCGAACTCTATGCAATTCCTGACGAGCGCACGCAGGTAAGCCAAATCCTCCGGGAACGGGGGTTGATAGAGAACCATACGGTTCAATTCAGGAACCAGATAAACAAGAAGATCTTCTGGGGGCAGTTCTCTGCCCGGTATAATTTCGAGCGGGATGTTGCAGAAGGGTCGATTATCGATGTTACAGCGCAGATGGTTGCAGAAGCACACTTAAAAGAGACTAATGATTACCTCACCAACCTGTTCGATTACGCAAATGCCCCGATCATTGTCTGGGACCGTGACTTTAAGGTTACCCGTTTCAATCACGCATTCGAACGATTGACGGGTTGTATGTCGGACGTGATCATAGGAAAACCCGTTGAGATCCTGTTTCCGGAAGACACGCGTGAACACTCCCTGGAGTACCTGCGGCAGGCGATGCAAGGTGAGCGGTGGGAGACGGTCGAGATACCCATCCTCCGTAAGGATGGAACCCGGAGGATCGTGCTCTGGAATTCTGCAACCCTCTTTGAGAATGACAGGACAACCGTGATCGCTACGATTGCGCAGGGGCAGGATATAACCGATCGTAAACGGGCAGAAGAAGCATTACAAAAGAGCGAACACCGGGGTGCGATGCTTCTTAAAGCCATACCGGATATGATGTTTGTTATATCCCGTGATGGGGTGTATCATGATTTCAGCGTACCTGACCCAAGCGTTCTCGCCCTTCCCGTTGAGAAAATTATAGGGACAAATATCAGGGATTCCGGCTTCAAAAAAGAATCAGAAGATACCATCATTCATCACATTGGAGAGGCAATCAGGACAAAAAAACTTCAATTATTCGAATATGACCTTATTGTCCCGCAGGGGAAACGCCAGTTTGAAGCCCGCATGGTGAGCCTCAGCGATGAGGAGGTTGTAGGTATTGTCAGGGATATCACCGATCGCAAACAAGCAGACGACGCTCTGCGCCAGAGCGAGGAGAAATACCGGATTCTCTTCACACGGATGGTCGAGGGAAGCGCGCTCCACGACATGGTATATGACACCTCCGGAAACCCTGTCGATTACCGCATCGTTGATGTGAACCCGGCCTTCGAGTCGGTCATCGGGATCAGGCGCGAGGATGTTATCGGAAAAACCAGCCGCGAAGCGTATGGGGTTGATATTCCCCCGTATCTCGATATCTATGCCCGGGTTGCCGGAACCGGCCAACCGGAATGGTTTGAAGTTTACTTTGCACCGATGAAAAAACATTTTGCAATATCGGCATATTCTACTAAAAAAGGAAGATTTGCAACAATATTTGAAGATATCACGGAACGTAAGAAGGCAGAGGAACTCCGGGAGCATCTTATCACAGAGTTAGAACAGAAGAATGCCGAGCTCGAACGCTTCACTTATACTGTATCGCACGATCTCAAGAGCCCGCTCATCACCATCAAGGGGTTTGCCGGGCTGTTAGAAGACGATGCCCTGAAAGAGGATCCGCTCCAACTGAAAAAGGATATCAATCGTATCACCACAGCTGCCGATACCATGCAGAAACTGCTTGCAGATGTCCTTGAACTCTCAAGGATCGGGAGAGTTGTTTTCCCACCGGAAAAAACCTCGTTTGGCACCATTGCACATGAAGCGGTGGAACTCCTTGCCGGGCCGCTCGCTGAACGGGGTGTCACGGTAACTATTGCACCCGATCTTCCCCTCGTCAATGTCGACCATGCCCGTATCCGGGAAGTCATGGTAAACCTTATCGAGAACGCGATCAAGTTCCTCGGCACCCAGCAGGAACCGGCGATCCGCATTGGAGTAGAGATGGATGGAACAACACCGGTCTTCTTCGTGCAGGACAACGGCATCGGTATCGATCCCCGGTATCTCGAACGGATCTTCAACCTGTTCGAGCGGCTCGATGTATCAACGCATGGTACCGGGATAGGTCTCACCATCGTGCGGAGGATTATCGAAGTGCACGGCGGTAAGATCTGGGCGGAATCTGAGGGGCCGGGAAAGGGCACTACATTCCGGTTCACGCTGCCATCAGCTGATGGTAATCCATAAAAAAATGTCTGGATGAATCGGGAATACTTCCGGATTGTGCCTGAGTTTTTGATCAGAGTGTGTCTAACCGTTAAGTAATCGTGCCGGCATCTCAATAAATCCCGAAACGTTTACCATGTATCCGGAATAATACCAGAATGCCGACAAGCACCTGGACTGATTACCATTGACCCGCATTCTTATTGCCGATGACAACCCGCAGAACCTATACCTTCTGGAATCGATACTAAAAGCTCATCCCTTTGAGGTCATATCTGCAAAGAACGGCGCTGAAGCACTGGATGCAGCATTAAACAACCCCCCTGACCTGATTATCGCCGATATCCTTATGCCGGTAATCGACGGGTTCGAGCTTTTACGGCGATGGAGGGCTGATGAGCGGTTGAAGCATATCCCGTTCATCATCTATACTGCAACTTATACCGATCCAAAAGATGAGCGTTTTGCGTTAAACCTCGGGGCGGACAGGTTCATCATCAAGCCGCAGAAACCCGAAGTCCTGAGCCGGATTGTCAGTGACATTCTCTTGGAATTCCAGCAAAAACAGTCTGCGTCAAATGAACCCTCGCTTAATGAAACTGAAAGCCTGCGCCAGTACAACGAGGTATTGTTCCGCAAGCTGGAAAAGAAAGTAAAGCAGCTTGAAGACGAGGTTGCCGAACACCGCAAGTCTGAAGAGAGGACCCTTCTTGCAAACCGTAAACTTGCCCTCATGACTGAAGTTACCTACCAGGATATCCAGAATAAAGTGACAGCACTCCGGGGATTTACTGAACTTTCCAGGAATTCGAAAGAAGCGAGTGACCGTACTGGCTTTATCGATAAACAGATGGAGATCCTCGAAACGATCCAGAACCTGATCAAAAAGACGAAGGATTACCTGCAGATGGGAACCGATAACTCCCGCTGGATTGCATTAGAAGAGATTGTCGATATGCAGATGTCACTCCAGAGCCAGAAACACACCGTATCGCTGGTGTGTGACCTGCCCGGGCTTGAAATCTATACGGATCCCCTGATCGCCCGTGTCTTTTACAATCTCATCCATAATGCCATCGGGCATGGAGAGCACGTTACCCGCATTTCCTTCTCCTGTAGGGAAGATCCCATAGGACTGCGCCTTGTCTGTGAGGATGATGGCGTGGGTATCCCTTCTGACAAAAAACGCCAAATCTTTAATCGTATCGTTGGGGGAGAGGGGAAATTCGGGCTCTTCTTTGTCCGGGAATTTTTAACCTTATTTGGCATGACTATCCAGGAGACAGGTGTCCCCGAGAAAGGTGCCCGGTTTGAAATCACCATACCTAAAGGCGCATACCGGTTTATCAATAAACAATAACCGGAATCTTTCTCATTTCACCCACCGGTTTCCTACCGGATTGCAGAATTTTTCAAAAGAACCGGCGCATCTTACCCAATGCAATATATACCCGATTATCGTATGCAGATATACCTATGTCCCCGATGAGCCGCATGGCAGGTTTTTTCAGCACGTTAAAAAAGGACAGAGAGATACAAAAGCGGCTGCTCGGCATCGCTGCATTTACCCTTGCATACCCGGCACTGGAACTCGTTGTCCAGTATATCCCGAATCCGATGGTGCCGGGCGCTATTATTGCGCTGAACATGATCATGCCGGTCCTTGCAGGATATTTTTACGGCCCATGGAGCGGTGCTGTTGCCGGTGGTGCAGGCACGGGGATTGCGGCATTACTCGGAGGTTCGGTATTCAACTATCTTGCAATCATCCCCAATGCTATAATGGGCGTCGTTGCCGGCTTTTCGGGCCGGTTCCGTTCCGAGTTTTTAACCGGTTCAACAATCCTTGTAGGGCATGGCCTGAACATGCTGGTTTTTATCGGGACCGGTGTTATCACCATTCCTGCAGGGAAAGCAGGCACAACGCTCCTTGGCCTTGCGGCCGAGTCCATGGTTGACATCATTGCCATCGTCCTCATCATCCATCTGTTGAAGCGGTATCTGTATTGTCCGAAGAGGTGGTGACAGCTTCGTGCAGAAACGGGTTGTCGAGAGTGTCCGGGTCGCTGTCATCCTGATCCTGCTGGTCACAGCAGGTTCCGGCGTTCTCCTGGCCAGGAACAATCCGGGGCAATGGACCGAACTGTATGCCTATCTGTTTATCATTCCCATCCTTATCGCCTCGTTCTATTATGGCCGCATCGGCGGGTTATCCGTCTCGCTGGTATCGAGCCTCGTCACCGGTTCGCTTGCCATAGGGGAGCCGGCAATACTTGATTCCCCTCTTGTCCAGCGTCTCCTTTTCCAGATTCTTATCTTTAATGCCCTGGCACTGGTTACCACGGAACTTGCCGGACGAGAGAGGGCGATCAAAGACCGTTACCAGAACCTGTTCGAAGGTCTTCCCGTAGGGTTGTACCGCACTTCCCCTGCCGGGACCATCCTTGAGGTCAACACTGCGATGGCGCATATGCTGGGTTACCCGGACCATGAGACGCTTCACGGGCATGATCTGGCTGAATATTATGCAAATATGGATGATTACGCACGATGGAATGACATGCTGGCAGGAACCGGGATTGTGCAGGATTTCGAGGTACGAATGCATCGCAGTGACGCTAATATCATCTGGGTCCGGGAAACGACACGGGTTGTCCGGGATAGTGACGGGATTATCCAGTTTTACGAAGGGAGCCTGGAAGATATCACCGGGCGTAAAGACGCAGAAGCCGTAGTACTGCGTAAGAACGAGGAACTCCACACAGCACTTGCAGAACTGGAAGCATATCGCGACCATCTTGAAGAGATCGTTGCAGAAAGAACCCGTGAACTGGCCACGGCAAAAGAAGCCGCAGAGTCTGCCGACCATCTCAAGTCGGCATTCCTCGCTACCATGTCTCACGAGCTCCGGACCCCTCTCAACTCCATCATCGGCTTCTCGGGTATTCTTCTTGAGGAACTGGCCGGACCCCTGAACGAGGAGCAGAAGAAACAATTGACTATGGTCTCTGTCAGCTCCGAACACCTGCTCGCCCTGATCACTGATATCCTGGACATCTCGAAGATTGAGTCCGGGCAACTCACTCTTGTTCACGAACCAGTAGACCTGCATTCGGTGCTCAAAAAAGTTGTCAGCACCTCGCGGCCCCTCGCGGAAAAGAAGAACCTCGCGATTGAATTGTCCATTGGTGCTGACGTAGGGACGATCATTGGTGATGAGCGG
>JBAZQT010000056.1:0-20451 GCA_041645055.1 Methanoregula sp.
TTGAAGCCATGTTTTGTGAGAGAAATTCCTGCCAGCATGCAGGAATATCGGCAACACTCCGGCCATCCGCGTTTGAGGTCCGGCGTTTGATGCCCATCACAATCTTTGCAGGCATCTTCTTTACCGCAAACAGAGGTCCATCCATTCCGGAATTATCAGCGGCCGGGATGTTAAACCTGCGGGATTTTTAATCACGGGAAAAACCATATCAGCATCTTTTTTTTCCTACCCCGCGTACATCGTTACGCAATGTGCCCGCACGCTCTTATCCCGTATAAACCCATAAACCCGAAGACGCGCCTATCCTGTATTCTCGACCAGGCAGAACGGGAAGAATTTGCCCGCGCCATGCTGCAGGACGTCATCACTACCACCATTGATTCCCTCTGCACACCTGTTATCGTCAGTACCGAGCTCTATGACAGCGAGGACGTCCAGATCACGATAAAAGATGCCGATCTCAGCAGTTCTTTAAACCAGATACTTCCGGATTGTGCAGGTCCGGTTCTCATCCTCATGGCAGACCTTCCTCTTGCCGATCGTGCATCCATCCAGCGGGTTACCAGTACAACGAGCGACATTGCAATAGTACCCGGGCGTGGCGGCGGCACGAATGTGATCTTTGTAAAAGACACGAAACGTTTCCATTTCGATTACTATGGGATGAGTTTTTTAAAGCACATGAAGATTGCACAGGATGAAGGTCTATCCTGCGAAGTGATCGACTCATTCCGCCTCCACACAGACATGGATGAAAAAGAGGATCTCGTAGAGCTGCTGATCCATGGCACCGGCAAGAGCAGGGCATACCTTGAAGGACTTGGGATCTCGTTAGTTGTTGAGAAGGGCCGGGTCGGGGTTGAGCGGAAGCAATAGTTATATCCAACCGCTCATTAAAACCACCTATATGAACGGGCAGTCCGGGCCATCGCTCATAGAACTCCTGTGTAGTCCCGATCCCGATGTCAACCGGATTATTGATACTTTTGTCACCCGGTTCAATGCGGCTTATGGAATTGCGGGCACTGACCGTTGGGATATCACGAAAGAGGACTGGCAGCGATATGAGTTTCTCGGCGACCGCGTCCTGAATCTTATCATTGCCCAGTCGCTGTTTACCCAGCGCAATGCTGTGTTGGACGAAGGGGAGATGACCAAGCGATTAAATGACATGGTCTCGAACCGTGCCCTTGATTCCCTGACGCGCCAGCATCAGAAGCAGACCTTTACACGCCTGATCCCGAGATCCATCGGGGAACAGAACACATATGGTGAACGGATCACCGGAGGCGCGTTCGAAGCGTTCATAGGTGCCCTGTACTGTGAAGTCGGGCTTGATGATGTGGCTTTTTTTGTCAATGCAATCATGAAAGATGCGCTGAACAGTTACAACCCGAACCAGAATGCGAAAGGTATCCTGCAGGAATATTTCCAGAAGAAGGACCGGTCCGATGTCCCGGAGTACCGCGAGACAATCCGGTCAGGTCCTGACCACAAACCTGTTTTCACCAGCCAGGTTTTTTTTAGGAATGATCTTCTGGGTGAGGGAACCGGGGAGAGTAAGCAGCTGGCAGAACAGGCCGCTGCCAGGTGTGCGCTTGAAACGCTCGGGTTGATTCAACGTTAAAGTCCAGCACGGGGTTATCAGATAATCAGTAATATTGTTTAATTTTTATTTTTTGTATGACCCCTGCCATGCAAGATCATATCTGCGATATGGCAGAACCTAAATTGAATGTTCCCTGCCCTTTATACAGGAGGGACAGTCACTTCACGACAAGGACTTTGCAGGTTGCCGATCGGACGACATGTTCTGCAACACTACCGAGAAGCAATCGCTCGAAACCGCGTTTTCCCTGTGTGCCGATAACGATGAGATCGATCCCTTTTTCGGCTGAGAACTTCACGATCTCGGCAGCAGGCTTCCCTTCAAGGATTACGGTCTCAAGGTTTACCCCATCTGCCATCGTGCGGACACGGTCAAGTGCGGCATCCGCCTCCCGCTGGATTACGGTCCATGTATCGCGTATCACTGCCCCATCTGTGGACGCGGATTCGAATACACCGACATCCAACACATAGGCCGCAAATACCTTAGAACCGCATACGCGCCCAATCTGCAGGGCCTCTTCCACCGCAGCCCTGTTCCTTTCCGATCCGTCTGTTGCTATCAGGATTTTCTCAAATAACTGGTTGGTCATGTACGTTACCTCCCGTATATCCGTTCTTTGTTCATTTTACTTTTATCTCCGGGTATCTCTTGTATCCCGGACTCCTCTTTTAATTCCGCTCCGTTGGGCCCATGGATCTCATACACGTATTTTTCGCCTCCCCGTGCGCACATCCCGGCAGCGATAAGCGAGAGAATGGCACCGACGATAATCGTTGAAGCGAGGGATCGCATGGGCGACCGGAAGGCCATTACCGGAAGTATTTTTTCGGAACTATCCTTGCGTCCGGGTCTTAGAAAATACACCCATGAACAGGCATTCGTCTGCGGCGATCGAATCAATGCCCACCTGATCTCCTATGGGAAGTCCGATGCCCCGGACGATCGCTGCCGGCGTGCACTCATCTGCCTCGCCCATAACAAGTTCGGCAGCAGATACGAGGTTGTCGCCGACTGCTCTTTTCGTTACTTCGAGTTTGCGCCCGAAGAGATCGCTCCTGCCCCTGTCATCGATGACCGCAGTAATTCCCGCGCAGCCAATTGCAACCCCGCTGCACCCAAGGCGCATCGCATGCGTCCGGCTGTCGGCGATGATGACTCCCACCTTCACGCCATACCTGCGTTCGATTAATGCTTTGATGGCAAGGGCACTCCCATCAGGGTCTTTGGGAAGGGGCGTTACGCATCCCGGGGGTGCATTGGACGCATCGACACCAGCGTTGGGTAAGAGGGTGCCGGCTTTCATACATAACAGGAAGCCGGGTATGCCGCCAACAATCGAATCGCTCTCCCGCAGCACAACTTCCGCAGTGCACGGATCCATCTGGTATTTTTTCCCCAGCTCTATTGCCCGGGGAGATGGGGTAATGGTGGAGAGATCGATGATATTTCCCTCAGCTGATGCAACTGCGGTCTCGGCAAACACCAGAATGTCTCCCTCGTGGATGCCCCCGCATTGCCGGTCCGCTGCATCGGCAGCACGCTCCGCAACAGAGTCGCCGCTGTGGATGATTCCGGTAGAAAGTCCGAACACCTCAAAGGAGGTGTTCACGGCCGTTTCACCAGCCGTTCAAAGACGGAGATGAGATCGCGGGTCTGCTGCACATCATGCGTCCGGACAATAGATGCCCCTTTCTGGAGTAGCACCATCGTCACTGCCAGACTGCCGGCAAGCCGGCCTTCGGGTTCCCTGTTCACAAGATTTCCGATAAAGCTCTTGCGCGAGATTGCGGCAAGGACCGGACGGCCGAACTCTGAAAATCTCTCATAATTCTGGCAAAGTTCCCAGTCATTGTCAAGGGATCGAAGTGGGCTCCAGTACCCGACACCCGGATCGAGCACATAATTGTTAATTCCCACAGACTCACACCGCTGGACAACGGTTTTGAGCGTTGTCATCGTTGCGTCCAGCCCTACAGCATCTCCCGGGTTGTAATTGGATGCCATTAAAATAGCCGGTAGTCCGGCATCGGCTACCTTCTTTGCATACGCCGGTGACGACAAGCCGGAGATGTCGTTTGCGGCATGGATGCCATGCTTGAGACAGACATCGAGTACCCACGGGTTCATGGTATCGACTGATATGGTGAACCCGGTCCCGTCCAGCTCCTTGAGTGCAGCATCGATACGGGATGCCTCTTCCGCTCCACTGATTGCCTGCGCATTGGGAGCTGTGCTGCGGGCACCGAGATCGATAAGATCTGCGCCCTGCTCGATCATCTCCACGGCTTTTTTGTGGACCTCGTTTGTGGGGATGTAGGAGTCGTGATAAAAGGATTCATAACTGCAGTTGATGACTCCCATAATCCGTACGGGAGCATCGCCGCCGATAGCAATTTTATTGATTACACACGGGTGCATGCCTTCTCCTTTGCGGCCCGGAACGTATTCTCCATCAGGGTTGCAATCGTCATCGGGCCAACGCCGCCCGGGACCGGGGTGATGGCAGATGCAATCTCACTCACCTTTGCAAAGTCCACATCGCCTACAAGTTTTCCGTCCAGCTGGTTGATACCTACATCGATGACAACTGCACCCGGTTTTACCATTGCCGGCTGGATGAAGTGGGCTTTACCAATCGCAGAAACAAGAATGTCAGCCCGCTTCAGTTCTTCAGCGAGATCCTTTGTTTTACTGTGGCAGATCGTTACCGTTGCATCGGCGTTCAGCAGCAACGCGGCCATGGGGCGACCAACATCGATGCTGCGACCGACTACAACCGCACGGGCACCCGCGAGCGGAACATTATATTCTTTTAAGAGGGTCATTATCCCCGTGGGAGTGCACGAGGTAAAGCGGGGCCTGCCTGAGAAAAGGAGCCCCATATTCTCGGGATGATACCCGTCAACATCCTTCTCGGGACGTATCGCTTCGATCACGCGTTCTGCATCCACCTGTTTTGGGAGGGGAAGCTGAACGAGGATTCCGTCAATATCTGCATTCTGGTTTAGTTGCACGACGGATTCCAGCACCTTTTCGGTAGTCGAATCTTCAGGCAGTTCAATACCCACTGATCCTATACCGACCTGCTCACAGGCACGGTGTTTCATCCGAACATACATCTTGGAAGCCGGGTCGCTGCCAACGATCACCGTAGCGAGACGGGGATTGAGCCCGGAGTTCTTAATCTCCTTTTTAAGGAGTTCAAGACGCATCTCCGAACACTTTTTTCCATCGAGGATAATGACCATAGATATTCCTGAAAAATGAAGGTGAATTATTCCGGATAGATCGGGAATTTGCTGGACATTGCATGGACTTTTGCATGGACGTCCTTGATTGCCGCTTCGTTGTGGACATCCTTGACAATAGTTGCAATCCAGTTACCGATGTTGCGCATCTCGGCCTCTTTCATGCCGCGGGAAGTGACGGCGGGTGTGCCGACACGAAGGCCACTGGTGACGAACGGACTCTTGGTCTCATTGGGGATGGTGTTCTTGTTCACCGTTATGCCGGCTTTCCCAAGTGCAACTTCAGCTTCAAGACCGGTAATGCCCTGAGCGGTCAGGTCAAGGAGCATCAGGTGGTTGTCGGTACCACCGGAGACGAGCCGGAGACCGTTGTTCATCAACGTTTCGGCCAGCACCTTTGCATTCTTGACTATCTGCTGGCTGTAAGTTTTGAACGAGGGCTTGAGCGCTTCTTCGAAACAGACTGCCTTGGCTGTGATGGTGTGCATGAGTGGGCCACCCTGCATGCCGGGGAAGATTGCCTTATCGATGGCCGCCGCATATTCGCTGTTGCACATGATCGCGCCGCCACGGGGTCCCCGGAGGGTCTTGTGGGTGGTAGTTGTCGTGAAATTCACTACGCCAACCGAGTTCGGGTGAACACCAGTAGCACAGAGCCCGGCGATATGGGCGATATCGGCCATACAGTATGCGCCCACACCGTCAGCAATCGACTGGAATGCCTTGAAGTCGATGGTACGGGGGTATGCAGACGCACCGCAGACCAGCATCTTTGGCTTTTCCTTCTTTGCCAGTTCCTCAACTGCGCCATAATCGATGGTCTCGGTCTTCGGGTCAACACCATACTGGGCTACCTTGTAAAATTTCCCGGTAAAGCTGACCGGTGAACCATGAGACAGGTGACCGCCCTGCTGGAGCTTCATGCTCATCAGGGTATCTCCCAGGCCCATGAACGCAAAATAGACCGCCATGTTTGCCTGTGTGCCGGAATGCGGCTGCACGTTGGCATGCTCAGCCCCGAACAGTTTCTTCAACCGGTCGCGTGCGAGGTTTTCAGCCATATCGTGGAACTCACAACCGCCGTAATACCGCTTTCCTGGGTACCCTTCGGCATATTTGTTGGTCATGATCGAGCCCATTGCCTCAAGTACCGCATGGGATACGAGATTTTCAGATGCAATGAGTTCGAGCCCGTTTGTCTGGCGGAGCCGTTCTTTCTCAATTATATCTGCTATTTCTGGATCAGTTTTAGACAGATAAGACATATGCACTAGGGTTCGCTTGGATCAGGTAATACCTTTTCTTATAAACCGGTTGCTGCAGATCATAATGAGGGTGGTTGAAGGGTAGCTGCACGTACTCCTGAACATGGTAGCATATTTCTATCGTGAACTGTCTCATGGAGCAACAGGTCCCTGTCCACTGTGGAATATGCGATTTAAATGAGGTTGATGCACAAAGAGGAAACACGATAGATATTGTGAGCGAATGTCCCCGATTTTTCTCGAAATAAAGCACAAACCTTTTTTCCTAATCAGGCGTTCAATAGTATTATTTATTAGGTTAGCGCCTGAATACCTCTGTACAGGCTCATTAAAACGCTAATTCATGCAAAGATCAGGTATCCTTGAGCGAGGAAACCAGTAACCGGGAGAACATGACAATCATGATGGAAAATTCAGGAAGCGGGGCTGTAACCGAGGATCGGATCGCAGCACTGGAAAAGAAGGTGAGAGATATGGAGGCGCTGGTCAAGGGTTTGACCGGGGAGCTTCTGGATCTTAAATCAATCGCCATGAAAATGTCCAAGCAGAGCGATGACCGTATCAAGCAGGAACTCCGGCGAGGATCTCCTGTAGTGCAGGGTTCGCAGCCATCTCCGGCTGCCAATGTTGTAAGCCCATCGTCCGGAGGGAGCACGGTTGTCATGCGCAAAGGTGCACGCCAGCCCGAGGTTCCGGAAGCACCCGCAGAGCCCGCGATGGACCTGATCATGCAGCAGGACGGGACCATGAAACTTGAGCCCCGGAGAGGAGACAAGGATTATATTGTGGCCCGTGCCGGCTATGGCCAGAAGAAAGGTGCAGCAGGAAAGCCCAAACAGGCTGACCTTATCTACGCTGCAGAAGAAGACAAAAAGGATCCTGCAAAGAAGTAAGGAGCCGGATCTTTGCATATCACAGAACTCGAGATAGATAATTTCAAGTCTTTTTCCAAAAAGACAAAAATCCCTTTTTTAGAAGGGTTCACGGTGATATCCGGGCCAAACGGGTCCGGGAAAAGTAACATCATCGACTCTGTTCTTTTTGTACTGGCACTTTCGAGTTCCCGCAATCTCCGGGCCGAGAAGCTTACCGATCTGATCAACCTGAATTCCGGGCGCAACATTGCTGAGGTTGCCCTCCAGTTCTCAGATGGCACAAAGATCCGGCGAAGGATCAAGCGAACCGGCAACGGGTATTACAGCTATAACTACCTCAATGACCGGCTCTGCAAACAGAGCGATATAGTTGACCATCTCGCAAAGCACGGGATCAAACCGCACGGGTATAATGTGGTGATGCAGGGCGATGTGACCCGCATCATGGAGATGAGCGATTTCGAGCGGCGCAAGATCATCGATGAGATAGCCGGAGTTTCGGAGTTCGATACCAAGAAACAGCAGGCACTCTCGGAGCTCGATATCGTGCGGGAGCGGATCGAACGTGAGGAACTCCTGCTCATCGAGCTGAGTAAACGGGCCAATGAACTCAGGCGCGAACGCGAGCACGCTCTTGAGTACCAGAAATGGCAGAAAGATCTTGCGTATTTCCAGAATTGCCGTTCAGCCGCCCAACTGCATGACCGGGAAAAAGAACTCAATTCGCTCCTGCGTTCAACCGAAGAGCACAAGATCCACCTGACCCGTATTGCGTCAGACCGTAGCCTTGAGGAGAATGAACTCGCCTACTTAAAGGCGGATTTAAAGGATATTGACGACCTGATCAACAAGAAGAGCGGATCGGATTATCTCAAACTGATAGCAGAATTAGAAGAAGCAAAGAGCGGGATCAAGCTTGCCGAACAGACGATTGTCCGCCTCAGAAAGGAAAAGGAAACCAATCTTGAGGCGATCAACCGTACCTATATGGATACGAAACGGGCAGAAGCCCGGGTTGCCGAATGCACCGACCAGATTCGCTCCCTGACAATCGATCGTGCGAATGTTGGTATGGAAGTGGCAACGTTCAAGGCCCAGCTGGAAAAAGTTGAGACCGAACTCAAAGCCCATTCCGAGGATACTGAAGGTTCACGGGAGAAACTGTTTGCTCTCCTCAAGGAGAGCGAGGAGAAGAAGGGACAGCGTTCAGAGATCCTGCACCAGCAGGATATGCTCATCGAGAAGAGCCGGATGCGCACCACCGAGCTGGAACGCTTAACCCTGCTCTTAAAACAACTCGATGAGGAATATACGGCAAAACAGGCCCAGCTCACGGACAGCGAGAAGAGTGTCGGGGATCTTGCAGCCGAAAAGAAAGAACTGGATCGCAACCTCTCGGAACTCGAAGGATCGATGTTTGCCCAGCGTTCCACATTAGAACGGCTGAAAAACGAGATCCGCTCGGCTGAACAGGACGCTTTCCGGCTGGAGGCTGCCCAGCAGGCACGCGGAGAATCGGGCGGTAAGGCGATCGAGGCGATCATGGCGATGGAGGGTGTGCACGGCACCATTGCCGACCTCGGAAAAGCACCTCCCGAATACGCGATGGCACTCAATATCGCCGCAGGAAACAAGCTCCAGTTTGTAGTCTGTGACGACGACCAGATCGCGGCTGACGCTATCCGGTACCTCAAGGAAGAACGGCTCGGGCGGGCAACATTTCTTCCTCTCAATAAATTGAAACCGCCCCAGCTCCCGCCGCTCAAAGAGCCGGGTGTTATCGATTATGCGGTTAATCTGATCGATTATGACCCGAAATACGACCGGGCGTTTGCCGTTGCGCTGGGTGGCACCGTTGTTGTCGATACGCTTGACCGGGCACGCCGGTTGATTGGTAAATACCGCATGGTCACGCTCGAAGGTGAAATCCTTGAAAAGAGCGGGGCGATAACCGGCGGGTCGGCAAAGAAGCAGGTAATCCGGGGCTTTGGTGCCGCAGTCGACGACGAGATCATGAGGATACGGTCGCACCTTGGGGAATTACAGGGTGAAGCGGCAACACTGGAAGCCGGCGTGAAGCGTCTTGTCGAAGAAGTAGATGCACGGCGTGCCACAAGAAACGAGATCGACCAGAAAGTTGCCCGGTTCGGGATGTTCACCGAGGAGTTCTCGCGCCGGTTTGAGGCAATAACGGTCGAGAAGCAGACCATTGAAGCGGCGGTAGCCCGGCAGCAGGAAGAGACCCGGAATGGCGGTGCAGAGCTTAGTGCACTTGAAGGTAAGCTGGACCAGACCACCGAAGATCTCAACGGGATCAATGCCCGTATCGAGGAGATCAAGAAGCGGCTCGATGATACCAATATTCCGGCTCTCACCGACCAGATGGAAAAGAAGCGAAAAGAGATCGAGGAATCCGAACGCCGGCTCCGCAACAAGGAAGGGGACATCAATGATGCCCAGCGCGAACGCCAGCATTTCAATGCCCGGCTCATCGAACTCGGTGAGGATCGCGCCCGGCAGGATGAGCGCAACCGCCAGATCGATGCCGATATCGCAGGCTCCAATGAGCAGATCGTTACCCACAAATCCCAGATTGCTGCCCTCGAAGAGCGGCAGAAAGAGTTCTCCGGAGTACTCGACGAGCTCCGCGCCAAGCGGGGTGAAGCATCGCAGCATATCCAGGACTCGGAACTCAAACTCATGAAGTTCGATGCCGATAAGGAGCGGATCACCATCCAGCTGGGGGCAATCGATGAGCGTGCCAAAACCCTTGCGATTGAAGTCGAGATGCTCAAACAGCAAGTCGGAGATATGGATGTTACCCTCTCGCTCAAGGATATAGAAGGCAAGATTGCGGAAGCGGATGGTGCCCTGCGGAAGATCGGTGCCGTGAACATGCTCGCCATCGAAGAATATGAGAAGGTGCAGCGGCAGGTAGGCGAACGGACCGATCGCAAGGAAACGCTTTCGAGCGAGCGTGCGAGCCTGATCGAACGGATAGAGCAATTCGAGCAGATGAAATTTGAGGCATTTACTGCTGCTTTCAAGGCGATTGACACCAACTTCCGTGAGATCTTTGCCCGCCTGACCAGTGGCAGCGGGAATCTTGTCTTAGAGAATGAAGAGGACCCGTTTGCCGGGGGAATGACGTTTGCCGTCAAGCCCCGGGACAAGAAAGTGCATCTCCTGTCATCACTTTCCGGTGGGGAAAAGTCCCTCACTACTCTCGCGTTTATCTTCTCTATCCAGCGTTACATCCCCGCCCCCTTCTATGCATTCGATGAAGTGGATATGTCCCTCGATGGTTCGAACGTGGAACGGATCTCATCGATGGTGACTGAACTTGCTCCCAACTCGCAGTTTGTGATAGTCTCGCTGCGGAAGCCGATGATTGATGCAGCGCAACGGATTATGGGTGTAACCCTGCGTTCCGACAAGAGCACGCTGGTTACCGGGGTCAAGGCACATGGCGGAGCCTGAAGGTTCAGGTCAGCGGCCGGATCCAGAACTGATCCATTCAGAGCCTGTGGAGATTCCTCCGGATATGACTTTAACGGAGATGCCGGCTGATGGGGAAAAAAACCCGGAAACCGGGGAAAACATATTACCCCGTGTTAAGGACACCGTAGCAGAAGCACCTGCTTCACTCGAAGCAGAAAATGGCGGAGTCCTTGAAGATCCTATCGAAATTCTGGTGGGGCTTGCCGAGCGGGGAGAGATCGATCCGTGGAATATCAATATTATCGAAGTGACTGACCGCTTCTTATCCGAGCTGGAGCGGCGGCGTGAACTTAACCTCAAGCTCTCAGGACGCACGCTTTTTTATGCAGCCACGCTCCTGCGCATGAAGTCTGAGCAGCTCCTGATCCTTGCTTCACCGGAAGATGGAGAGGGTGAGGATGACGGGGATCTGGGTGAAGACTATGAGGGATTTCCGGACGGGGAGATTGAATATACCGGCCGTCTGGGAATTATCGAACGGCTCGAACACGAGATCCAGCGACGGCTTGATCGCAAGAACATGAGAAAGAGCCCGATCACGTTGTTCGAGCTGATCACCGAGCTCAAGAATATCGAAAAGGAAGAACGGCGACGCCGGCGGATGGCCGCTGATCCCACGGAAGCCTTCCTCATTGATGCAGATGATGTGGTCAGCATTGCCCATGATGAAGGCTACCAGGCATCCTCATCGACTGTCCTGGAGGAGTGCCTCTCCCTCCTTGAGATTGACGGAGAGATGACACTCGCCGAGCTCTGCGAGAAACTGGGGTGGGGCATGCCGGAAGTCTATATCCCGCTGTTATTCCTGGCGCATGAAGGACGGTGCCAGCTCCGGCAGGAGGAGTTCTTCGGGGATATCTGGGTGCAGTTGTGCCGGGTGGAAGGAGAAGAGCTCGTTTCCGGGTCCAGTGCTGAATAAGTAAGAGCACACCTGATACGAGAAATAAGACAGGGTAGTTCAATTTCTTCCCACCATCCATAATTTTATTACTTTTAAAACAAAGTAAACTCGTATTACCATGGAACCCCTCGACCAGCAGTTCACTGAATTTTACCGGTCGATTGGCAGGAGCTACAACTTCGATGATCTTACTTCCCTGATCTTCGCCAGGCTCTTTATTGATCCGGAAGAGGTTGCCATGGAAGATCTCGCAAAGGAGACCGGCTATTCCCTCGCTTCAATCAGTAACAAGTTAAAAATTCTTGAAGCGGGGCATTTTATCATCCGCAGGACCCGGCCGGGAACCCGGAAAGTATACGTGTACGCCCCAAAGGATATGCTGAAGATCGTAATGTCGGTCCTGGTTCAGTACCAGCAGGGAGAAATAGCGACTGTCAAATCCGGAATCCCCCGTCTCCTCGAAAACTTCAGGGGAAAGAAGTTGGGAAAACGCGAGAAGGCACAGGTCGAAATCCTCCGGAAATACTATGAGGACTCACTCTTCGTTGATGGGGCAGTGACGAGATTCATTGAAACTCTCGACAGGGAATATCAGGAATAATTCGTTGTTTTACTTCTGGCAAGGGTACGTTCAAGCCGGCTTGGCACCGTTTTTTTTTAAACGTTTGACAATGGATATATCATAATACATCATTACTTTTAATAAATACTAAAAGTAGTGAGAGATGACGCGGTGATACGCTTACCTTGGGGAAGCAGTCGAGACTTACCCTGCAGTAAAAACATTCCAGGTACTGTCAGGAAAAGAGTCGGCCATAAAGACCGTACAGAATCCTCCTGGCGGCAGTTCGTGCTCACCTGTTTTCTTACTATCTCCCTGCTTGCCACGGTCGTGCCGGTTTCTGCAGCCACCGTCACGATAGACAATACAACTGCCGGCGGGATCAGCCAAGCGATCAATAATGCCGGCAGTGGCGGGACTGTTATCCTGAACCCGGGAACATATTTTATCGACACGTCAAAAGAGATCCTGTTCCCCATCACGATCAAGGCCAATACCTCCCGGGGTGGCGATCCCTCAAATACCATCATTGACGGTATAAGATTCACAAACAAGCTGTTCTATGTTACTACCTCTGGCCGCGCCATAACCATCGACAACCTGACCGTACAGCACTTCAGCAATCCCGGCTTCCATGGGGGAGTGATTTATTCCTGGATGGGCCCTGTCACCATCACCTCCTCAAAATTCGTTAACTGTACGGCAAAATACGGTGGTGCGATTTTTACCGACAAGAAAGGGGCAACCGGCTCCTCCATCACTTCATCCACGTTCTCAGGATGTACAGCAACTGATTCGGGGGGGGCGATCTATGTCATGTCCGATACGCTAACGGTCATAGCCTCTGCGTTCACCAGCGGTTCGGCACCCACCGGTAGTACAATTTATTCCCAGAATACCGGCACAACCATCCATTTCTCCCGGTTTTTCAACAATTCCGGAACTGTGGTTTATCTCAGTAGTGCGGGCACGCTCGATGCCACGAACAACTGGTGGGGCAGCAATGCCAACCCCTCGGGGTCTGTTGGGGGGGTTGGCACGGTGAACGCCAATCCTTGGCTGAAGCTTGGAACCACCGCTGATGCAACATTGATCAACAGCAGCCAGACCACTCGGATCCGGGCAAACCTGACGTTTAATTCCGATGGTACTAATATTTCCGGCTCGGGGCGCGTGCCGGACGGCATCCCGGTAGCATTTGGCATTACGAGCGGCACCGGCAGCATCCTGCCCGCTGCCGGAAATATCACTTCAGGTACAAACACGACCGTGTTCACCCCCGCCATTGGCGGGACATCACAGATCAATGCAACGGTTGACCGTGAATCATTGTCTGTCCTCGTTACTATGCTGAATGCCACGTTCACCGGTACACCGACTTTGGGGACCATTCCGCTCACGATCGGCTTTACGGATTCAACCGCCGGCTCACCGGTGATGTGGAACTGGTCATTCGGGGACGGCAGCTGGTTCAACACAACCAGTGTCACTGTAAAAAACCCCACTCATACCTATACTGGTACCGGAACCTATACGGTCAACCTGACCGTCACCCGCGCCGACGTTACTGACATGCTCTCGCGGACCGGGTATATTACCGCCTCTGCTGCACCGGTGACCACGACTCCGACACCTACTCCTACCCCAACACCCACATCCACACCTACACCAATCCCACAACCCAACGGTGGTTCCGATGACAGCCCGGCCTTTGCATTAAAAGCTCCCTTAAAAGAAATGTTAACTACCATCTCTACGAATGTCGGCCAGATTGGTCGTACCAGTATTATCCATGTAGAAATCACCGGAGTCGGTAATAAAGACATTATTATAACTGCTACCGAAGTGCATGGGCCTGGTACTGACGTTCCCCCCCCGCCCGGGATTATCTATGAGTATGTGGATATTTCCCCGGCACGCTTCAGTCGGATAACTGAAGCAAACATCCTATTTGTCGTCCCGCAATCGTGGCTTGACGAACATCACCTAACGCCGCGGGAGATTATTCTGTATCATAACACCGGGAAAACCTGGCAGCCACTTCCCACGATCCCGGACAAAATCATGAATGGCGAGGCGTATTACACCGCGAGGAGTGACGGATTCTCGCGGTTTGCGATTACCGGGCAGTTCAACAGTACGCCCAGTACACAGAATGCAACCGCTTCGAACACTGCTAACATGTATAGTGCTCCGGTACAGGTATCGGGTACAAAATCCCCCGTGATTGCCACATCACCGGTTAATACCGCTCCTGTTACAACCCGGACCACGGCCCCACCGGTCCCGCTACCCCCGGCACCCGTTTTCCCGTTCGCGACCATAGTGGCTGCCGTTTCTGCGGGTGTGATGCTTATCGGGAGCCGTTATGTGATCAGGCGCTGGTGGATCCAAAGGCAGAATCCGGCGCTGTTCCGGGAATATGATTAAAGGAGAGAGACACTCACTCAACAGAAATGACATTAATTGATTGTTTCACATCCGATGAATGCACAACAACACATGTGATGGCTGACCACAAACTGACAAATTCATTTCGGCATGTATAAAAAAAATAACCCATATATAATCCATGAAATATCATCGAAAACACTCGTATTTGATCTCACGATAAGGGTCTGTCTGAACCTGTAGCGTACGGTTTTTCGTGTATTATGATGGGAATTGGTTGCATTTATGGACAGGATAAGATCTCACCGCCATCTTTTGGGAAAATTTTATGATTATCCGAAGTACCGGCAAAATGCTGCGGTAATTATCCTGCTATCTATCCTGCTCATCGCACCCGTCTCCGCCGGCACGTTTTCCCTCCCGAATATTGAAGAAATCCCCGGGCTGTTCTCATTACCCGGGGAACGCAGCAGTCCTTTCCTGTATTTGGATATCGGTTCAGGGTTCTCGGCCGGCGTTTCATCGGACTCTGCCAGGAATCTTAAAGAAAGCATACACAATTCCCTGCTGGCATTCCGGTACGATAAGACCACGGGCACATGGTCGGCAGAAAATCCCACCCGGGATATTGGCATCCGGACAACCGGGTCGGGCGGTGTCATACTCTCGTGTGTGAACGGTTCGTTCGGTATGAAGCTTAGCATCTTCTCCAGGGACAACCGGGAGAACCTTGATGAGCATGGCGTTACTTTTGCAGATGGGAGGGTGCTTGTAATCCCCCGTGCGGAATACACGGAGTGGTACCTCAATGACGATGCCGGTATCGAACAGGGTATGACCCTTCATGTCCGTCCCAATGGCACCGGCAGGCTGCGGGTCTCGTTCGATATCTCCGGGGACCTTGTTCCTTCCCTGAGCGGGCAGACCCTCTTCTTGTCAGGGAATAACGGTCCGGTATTTGCCTACACTGGGCTGAAAGCATGGGATGCGGCGGGAAGAGATCTCCCGGCCCGGTTGATACTTGAGGGAAACCGGCTCTCCTGGGAGATTGACGATTCCCGTGCCCTGTACCCGGTCCGCATCGATCCCCTCGTCTCGCAGGTACAGATACTTACCTCATCTGACGGGAAAGCGAGCGATCATTTCGGGACTTCAATTGCCGTGAATGGGAGTACGACAATCGTCGGGTCTCCTTTTGCTGATGTCGATCTTTCATCAAACCAAGGCAAGGCGTATATCTATTCCCGGGACAAGGGAGGGGTCAATAACTGGGGGCAGGTTGCGATTCTCGTGTCGTCAGATGGTGCGGCTGATGATTGCTTTGGCCAGTCGGTAGCTGTGGACGAGAGTACGGCAGTTGTCGGGTCAATCTGTGGCGGTTCCGTTCATGAAGGCCAGGCCTATATATATTACCGTAATCAAGGGGGTGCTGATAATTGGGGCCAGAAAGCAATCCTTAAGGCCTCGGATAAGGCTGCCGGTGCCAATTTCGGAGAATCGGTTGCGATCTCCGGAAATTCCGTAGTGGTTGGAGCAAATCAGGCCGACCTCGTCGGAGGTACTGATCAGGGGCAGGCCTATGTATTTTACCGGGACCAGGGCGGCTCTGACAATTGGGGGCAGATCGCCATTCTCAATGCCTCGGATAAGGCGTCTAATGCCAATTTCGGAGAATCGGTTGCGATCTCGGGAAGTTCCGTAGTGATTGGAGCAAATCAGGCCGATCTTATCGGAGGTTCTGGTCAGGGGCAGGCCTATATTTTTTACCGTGACCGGGGTGGCTCTGACAAATGGGGCCAGATAGCCATCCTCAATGCATCAGACAAGCATGACAATGACGACTTCGGTAAGTCAGTCGCAATATCAGGAAGTGCAGTGGTGGTTGGGGCAGACAATGCCGATCTTGTCGGGGGGTCCAACCGTGGGCAGGCGTATGTCTTTTACTGGGACCAGGGCGGTTCTCACAATTGGGGCCAGATAGCCATCCTTAATGCCTCGGACGGGACAGATGCAGCCTACTTCGGCCAGTCGGTAGCAATTGACAGGAGTACTGCCGTTGTTGGGGCACCCTTTGCAAGTTCCGACAAGAATTCTAATGGCAAGGCGTATGTATTTTCCCAGAATAAGAGTGGCACCGATAAGTGGGGGGAGGAGCAGATCCTGCAGGCATCGGACCGGGAAGATAACGCTTACTTCGGCACTTCCGTTGCTATAGACGGGAGTACCGTGGTTGGCGGAGCAACCGAAGCTACCGTTGCCGGTAAGACTGAGCAGGGTAAGGCCTATGTCTTCATGACCCCCACACCCACTCCCGGGCCAACACCCGATGGAGGATCCGAAGGTGTCCCGGCCCCGGCGATAAAAGATCCCTTGAAAGAAATACTAGTCACCGTCTCTGCGAATGTCGGTCAGATTGGTCATACCAATATCATCCGTGTAGAGGTCACCGGTGTCGGAGTTAAAGACATTATCGTAACAGCAACAGAAGTTCATGGGCCTGGTACTGACGTTCCCCCGCCGCCCGGGATTATCTATGAGTACGTGGATATTTCCCCGGCACGCTTCACCAGGATAACTGAAGCGAATATCATATTTGTCGTTCCGCAATCATGGCTGGACGAGCAACACCTCGCGCCGCAGGAGATTACTCTGTATCATAATACCGGGAAAACCTGGCAGGCACTTCCCACAAGACTGGATTTTATCAGGAGTGGTGAGGCGTATTACAATGCGAGGAGTGACGGATTCTCGCGGTTTGCGATAACCGGTCAGTTTAACAGTACACTCAGTACACAGAATGCAACAACTTCGAGCACTGCTACCATGTATAGTGCTCCAGTACAGGTATCTGACTCAAAAGCCCCTGATGTCTTCGTATCGCCGATTAACACAGCCCCTGTCACAACCAGAACAACGGCCCCAGCGGTCCCGCTACCCCCGGCACCCGGTTTCCCATTCGCTACTATTGTGACTGTTGGTACTGCCGGTGTGATGCTTATCGGGGGCGTTTTTATGATCAGACGCTGGTGGATCCGCCGGCAGAACCCGGCGCTGTTCCGGGAGTATGATTAAAAGAAAGAGGATACTCCCCCACACCTCTTTTTACAGATGGACCGATTCGTCGCACAAATGGTGACCGGGTTACGCTAGTGCCGGGACGCTATCCGCCCATTGTTCAACCCGCTTACGGATCGCATCATCACTATAGGATGACACGGTTACCCGGTCCCGGGCGATGCTCAGGAAGTATATTTCACCATTTGGATCATGGCATTTCAGGATCACCGTGTAGTGGTCGGCATCGGGAAGGTGCCTGACCTTTCCGCGATGGGCCGCGATGTTTGCCATATTGGTGATAACCGCGGCGATGCCGTACTGGTAGCCTTCGATCGAATTGTATGTTTCATGCCCGACTCCGACCCGCTTCTGCATCGCATCTTCATACATGAACTTCGCGGTGTACATCTCGCGAACCTTGATGACCGGGGGATTGTTCTTTTTCTTCGTCCAGTAGGATGTGCATCCGAGCGGGTTCTTCATGAGCGACTGGACGACGGTGTTGAACATGGCGATGTCCGTAAGCGGTCGCTTCAGGATATGTACTGCACTCTTTGTTCCGGGTTTCTGGTGGAATTGTTTCATAGCTCTTCACCGGGTTCCTGCTGATTCTCACCCAGCTCCTTTCTCGCGTGAAGTTCCCAACCCGGTCTGAATGGCGGAGTTGGGGGGACGTCTTCACGGATTCTTATCAGGTTGTTTTGCTATGGGCCGCTAAATTGTTGGTGGTCTCTTGTATGAGAACATTTGAGTGACGGTGGGGGCATAATGTATTGTACTCTTCCATCCCCAGGTTTATGTTTCCCGTAGGGTGCTGTCCCATTATCAGTCGTTGAGTGACAGATATTTTTTGTTTGTTGTGTTATTTTTCCTATTTACCCGGGGAGCCTCCGATCATATATGCCCCCACTGACCACCTAAAGCCCCGTCCGTTTTGACAAATGTTTTTGCACGAAAAAAGTGTTTTTTATGACCGTGAGTCGGCTGATTAGTCTCAATCAGGATACCATCTTTTGTGATGTTGGTCAGTGGGGGCACTTTGATAAGTGCAGTTCATGGTCTCGGTTTTTTTATACCTTGCCGGCCGGATTTCACCGGGCTGAAAGGGGGGCAACGTGCCCAATTAACGATGCTCCCGGAAACGGAGGCTTGCCACTAATTGAGAATAACATCCAATGGCAGGTGTCCCGCTTCTTTTTATCAGGGATCCATAAAAAATGTTGAATCAGGATCCTACAACTGTGGGAAAACTGCTCGGGAAAAATGCCCGCAAGATCATCTGCCTGAGTCCCGATCCAAGGGGGTAGATAATAAATTCCTGGGCACCTGCGATAGCCAGCGTCCCAATCAGGGTCCAGAAAAGTGCCATAATGATTGCGGTAATTTTCGGGGTTTTTGTCAACGCACGGATCCCGTATCCGGCAATGACAATGGTAAAAATGATGCCGGCAAGGAAAAAAGCGAGTCCTATCCGCTCGGAAAATGCTGCGGGGATCATGCCAGGAACCTGCACAAAGGCTAATATCGTGAACAGGAGCATGGGGACCGGGAGGCAATATGCACCTATCGTGAACGCGGGGTTCCACGAAATGATGCCGGTGATCAGCCACAACCCTAGAGCCAGGATGATCACCGATATCCCCAGGAACAGGAACGAATAGATGGTACGTTCTAATGGCCAGGTAATGAACTGCAGGGAACTGGCTGAGAAGGAGAAAAACAGGGAAAGTACGTCAGATATACCGGGTTGAGTGTACGCTGGCTGACTGAACGTAAATGCCACTGCCAGTTGTAGGTTGTTGGCAAGGTTTTGTAAAAATGTGAGGATGAACGTGAAGAAGAGGAAGAACGACAACGGTTGAAGGTAATCCTCGTCACCGAACGCCCTGATTGCCAGTTTCGGCCGGGAAACGAGAATATACATACGGTTTACCATAAAGCCAGGAAACGCTTGGAAGGACTGCCATGGCATCTTTTTCTTATCGGGCGCCTCGCTTTTGGGACACCCAGCTAAAAATTCTTCTATTTTTCCCATTGTGAAACATTTTTTAGCTTATTGTATATAGGCTAAATCGATCCGCTTGCCAAATCCGGTATTATTTAGTATGTCTTTCTATCCATGCAGATATGAGTAAAGGGATGTTGGTAGCTATTGCACGCAACACTTCCATTGTGGGTGTTCCCTCAGAATAATTGCGGCACCCAAACATCTTTTCGTACTTCCGCAGGGAAAAAAATGCGCGATTGTGCAGAAAATGCCACATACTATAGTAGTGCAAAACCTGCCTGGATGCTTACTGTCCGGAGTATTTCGCCAATGCGCGATTGCGGCAAGGACCCGGCCAAAATTTGGGCAGTCTGTTCAACTACCGACGTAAAACAGCATTTGCCCCAAAATGCGCTCATGATATTCCGGGCTGAAAAAAAGGTCTCCCAAAAAATTTCCGGCCCGTTCGCGCAGCTGAGAAAAAGATGCTCGAAAAAGCGGAAAACAAGGGATAAATCAGGTTCCAGAGCGGTTTTGTCTTTATGGTGCACAAAAATAGTTTTCTGGAAATAAAATACGGCGAAGAAATTGGTTTTGGATCGTGGAATATCTTTAAATGGTTGACTGTGTTATATGTAGATCCACAAAATCTGATGACAAACCGACGAAACCCTTCCTTCGGGAACGGGTGTCGGTTCCGAGGGAAAAACAATGAAGGCAAAAAGGTATAAATAATACCGCACCCTACATTGTAAGCCCGTGAACGCGTGAAAAATCACGACGATGTTCACAACATCAGGCACCCTTAATGAAGGGCCAAGGAAACCGGTTTTACCGGTGTTGGCCCCGATGGGAAAAACTGCATGTGACAAGGTATAAATAACCTTGAAACATACAGTAATAGCCCGTGTTCAATCAAGCAACACGACGAATAACATACAACTTTCTTTGATGGAGATCCAACGATACCTGGCTTGACCAGAGTTGGTTCTGACGTTGGTACTGGCAATGCGGAAATTTGTTTAATAACCGCTAATTCCTTAAAACAAGTT
>JBAZQT010000121.1:0-3427 GCA_041645055.1 Methanoregula sp.
TTCGAGACAAGTTCATTCATGAGAAGTCCCACAGGAATTGCAGAGTGAATCGAGATCGAGAGGTTCTTTACCTCAACAGAGCAGGTGATCCGGGATTTATCCACGCCATAGGTGGTCATAAGATTTGAGATAAGATTGTTCAGGTATCCATCAAAGTCAATCGATGCAAGGTCACCGGATTGGTAGAGTTTCTGGTGAACCAGCGCCATCGACTGGATCCGTGACTGGCTGTCATTCAGGACCGCAAGCGATGCCGGATCGGAGGTCTTCTGGGCCTGCAGGAACAGGATGCTGATGATGATCTGGAGATTGTTCTTTACCCGGTGGTGGATCTCCTTGAGCAGGACTTCTTTCTCTAGCAAAGAATCTTTAAGGCCGGCTTCTGCTTTTTTCCGGTTATCCACTTCTATTACAAGGGATTTGTTGGCATTGTGAAGTTCCGCGGTTCTCTTGAAGATACGCTCCTCAAGACTGGCATTCAGGAGCGCGAGATCCTCTTCTGCCCGTTTGCGGAGAGATATATCTTCAAGGACGAGGATGAAGTATTTGGGTTCTCCCAGATTATCCGTAACCGCTGACAGGAATACCTGGCACCAGGTAGTCTGACCGGTGTTCATGAGTACCTGCATTTCAGCAGAATATCCTGACAAATCATTGCCCTGAATGACCCGCACGATTTTATCAAAATGACTGAGCTGGTCTTCCGGGGTTATGAGATCCCGAAGAGTCATAGCAGATAATTCATTGGATGTAAATCCAAGAATCCCGGAAAATTTCCGGTTGGACCGGGATATCCGGAAATCCGGCAGAATCTCGGCAATACCAACGGCAGCCTGATCAAATGTTGCTGATAACCGTTCCTCGCTCTCCCGCAGAGCTTTTTCCACACTCTGTCGCTTCAGGATATCCTTTATGATTGCAAAGAGGCCGAATACCACAAAGAGGTAACCAGCGGTCCTGATCATGACTATCGGGAGCTCATCATAGATCTCAATATCAGACAACAGTAAGAGATGTGATACTGAAAACAATACGTAGGCAAACCCGAAATAAAGGGGTGTGGGTTTTCCAATACGGATGTATCCCCAGACACTCAAAGATACAACGATGATACTGAGCAGGAGATTTACCAGCACCATAATATCGAAAGGTAAGATTGTTATCATATGCATCGCTCTAAGGTCAGTCCGGATGTCCCTGCATGATATATCCGCAGGTTTTCCGGCTTTTAGCAGAGATCATTCACAGGATCCTGCAGTACACATACCTGACCATAAAACCGTTTAAACAAAGCGATAACTGCATTTATTTTTGCAGTCTAAATTTGCCTATTTTGATTAAACAAACATCGATTTGAGTGCAATTTTTTTTTCACTCATCACGTGGTTTAACCTGTTTTAATGAAAAAAGACAATGGGACCAGAACCATGGTCACACAACTGCACGATTGTGCATATGATTGGAGTGATATGATGAAAATTATACGAATGTTTGCAGTCCTTATCGCTGCTGTATGCATACTCTCGTTCCTGCCAGGTGCAGGGGCGATGACGATCCAACTGGATCCCCTTTCGACCAACTCCGTTTCAGCGGCATCAGTCAGTGCGTCTTCAGTGAATGACAACTACCCGATCTCTGAAGAGCAGGCCAAGAACAGCATAAGAATATTCATGAATGACCTGACACTCGATCCGATGCTCATTGATACTGGCAGTCTCGAGATTGGGAACTATTATGTCTTCAAAACGGACCTTGACAGTTACACGGTGAACCAGAACACCGGTGTTGTCGAATTTGTTCACTTTGGAGCAAATAATCCGGATTCCGCAGTAATGAATTTTACCCGGGATCAGGCATATGCCATTGCAACAGAATATGCAGGTCAGAAATTCGATGGCTTTACCGGGAAATCCTGGAATCTTGTTGTAGATCGTGTGTATGAAACTTCAAACTATGAATACAACCAGACCTCTCAGACATACGAGCGGATTGCTATCAAAGCCTATGACTTTGTCCTCCGTGAAGAGAAAGACCACGTTCTTCTCCCAAGCCTTGTTCATGTCAGGGTCAACCCTGCAACCGGGGCAATTGTAGACTACTGGGGAGTAAACCGTGTCCTGACCGTATCAGACCTTACGGGAAAGGTTACCCTGTCCACGGCAATACAAAGTGCAACCGATTACACCTACAGTTCGTTCAAAGTGAACTCGGCCGAAGGGTACCTTGCTGTTGTCACCCGGTCCCAGAATGTTGAGAACCTGGCCTGGGTTATTACCCTGCATGGAACCTATACCTGGGATCCCACTTATAATGACACCTATACTGTTGTCGTTAATGCGGATGATGGATCAGTACTCGGCGGCACAATCTGGCCGGAATACCGGATCAAGTATCTCTAATCGATACATGATCCCGAGGCTGGATTCCTCACACATTTTTAAAATGTACCTTTGAATGATTTCAATGTGAAGACCAAGGAGAATACCTTCATGAAACGATTTACAATCAGTCTGATTATTATCACCGGACTCTTTCTGTGCCTGTGCATGCCGGCAACTGCTGCAGAGTCCGGAAAAACCGATCTGGCAACGCTGATGATCACCATGGACCCCTCACTAACGGCTCCGTCCGGATCCGGATTGGTGCAAGCAGCGTCAGTGAGTGATTCCTATCCCATTACGATTGAACAGGCCAAGAACAACATCCGGGTATTTGCCGGAAATCTGAGTATTGAGCCGGAACTGAGTTATACCTTCATGCTTCCTGTTGGCACATACTATATGTTTTCTGTTGATAGTTTGTCATCATATGCGGTCAACCAGAACAGCGGAGTAGTCGAATTCGCGGTCATGGGAGAGAACATCCCCGCAACAGATGTAGCAACTCTGACGCGGGACGAAGTATACGCAAAGGGAACGGAATTTGCCCAGTCAAAATACGAGGGATTCAACCAGAAGAACTGGAAGATCACCAAAGAAACCCCCTACAACATGGGCTGGTATCGCATGAATGGTACTGAAGAGGAATATATCTCCATACCGATGTACTACTTCACTCTCCGTGAGGAATCCAATCATGTCCTTACCCCCAATGTTGTTGTCCTGCTTGTCAACGCCGTTGATGGTAAGACGGTTTATTACGGGGGCATAGACCGGCTCCTCACCGTAGACCTGACCCCAAAGATCACGCTGGCCGAGGCCATGGCGGTAGCCGAAGAACACTTTGAGTACGAGACCACTCATGTGTCAGCATACCTTGCTGTCAACACGCAGCCAATGAATTATCAAAAACTTGCATGGATCGTCACCATGCGGGGAACGCATAATGACCATGAGCACACGGAGTCCTTTGTTGTCGATGCAATCACCGGTGATTATTCCGGTTCCCTGTATAATGTCTGGCCTGAAGGATACGTACAGTCAAGTAT
>JBAZQT010000057.1:0-20013 GCA_041645055.1 Methanoregula sp.
CATTGACACCAAGGCAACGGATGTCAAGGTGACGGCAATCATCGTCCCGAACGAGCTGCAGGGCTACGTGCTCGTGGAAACCCCCGAGAAGATGAACCGGATCGAGCAGCTCGTGGAACTGATCGCCCATGCCCGAACCGTCATCAAAGGCGAGACAAGTCTTGCTGAAGTAGGCCACTTCCTCATCCCGAAACCGGTCGTAGCCGGTATTGAAGAAGGGACCATCGTCGAACTCATCGCCGGTCCCTTCAAGGGCGAGAAAGCCGTGGTCAAGCGCGTGGACTCCGGCAAGGAAGAGATCACGGTCGAGCTCTACGAGAGCGTGGTCCCGATCCCGATCACGGTCCGTGGCGACAATGTCCGTGTGGTCGAGAAATACTCCGACCAGAAATAATGTTCTTCTTTTTTTAACCGTGCATTTTGCACATGCGTGTCGTCCGTCCGGATTCACACGACGGGGCAGCCGAAAAAAGGATTATCATGTCCCGATTGGAGGCAGACTGCTGTCTACGGGTATAATTCTGCAAACGGATCCCGGCAGGGATCTTCGTTCCAGGTATATTCTATCTCCCGGCTTACCTGTTTTGCCAGGGCGTACCCACATGTGTCTGCTATGAATCCCAATGCCATGTCAATCCCGGCGCTGACACCCGAACTGGTATAAATTGTCCCGTCCTTTACCCACCGGGCGTTCTTTATCCAGGTGACACCGGGAGCCGTTCGCGTCCAGGCAAACGCCTTCTTGTTTGAAGTGGCCCGCTTCCCGTCAAGGAGGCCGGTTCTCGATAAGAGTATGGAACCGGTGCACACGGTCAGGATGAACTCTGCGTTTCCGGCAAGCGATCTGATCGCAGCAACGAACGCATCGTTGTTTTCCTCGTCTCTTGCCCCGATTCCCCCGGGTATGAACAGGATATACCGGGAGGATTTCAGTTCCGCGAGGGGTGTTGTCATTACCGGGACGTTCTGGGTGCTTGTGACGATTCCCCCGGCAAGCGAATAAAAAACCGGATTGAACTGTTCCGGCACCCGGCCGAAAACTTCTATGGGCCCGAACACATCGAGCGTTTCGAAATTATTGTACAGGATGGTGACAACATCTCTCATGGAATACCTCCGATATACGAGAACCGGAAACGATCTCAAACAGATATTGTGATGTTCCTCATTAATTCCGTTCTGCAGGAAATCCGCACCCTCATCGTTTCTGAAAACCGGTGGAGAACATATTCCCTTCCCGGGCATACCAACGCATACGATGCCCCGGTAAGCGAACCCGCGAGCAGACGTTTTTTTACCGGGAACGGGCTTTTTCCCGGGTAACCCGATCCGGGTTTCCGGCATTTTCCTGCACCGTGATGTCCCGGAGAGAGATGAGGTCTGCGGGTTTCCCTTCATACGTGATGACCTTGCCGATGCTCTCAACGGAGATTTTTCTTCCTTTGGCCGATATCAGGTGGTAATGGGCAAGGTAGGCATCATGGCCCCTGGCAACCTGTTCAAAATCCTTTACAACATCTTCGCGGGACTCCGGGGCAACGAATTCCATCACGTTTCTTCCAATAAGTCCTGCACAATCCTCGCATTCTATCGCGCGGGCCGAAGCATTGTTGGCGAACAGGATCTGTCCCTGGAGATCGAGGATGAGGATGGCTTCGAGAGCGTAATTGACGAGGGAACGGAACTTCTCCTCGCTCTCCCGCAGGGCATCTTCCGCACGTTTGCGCCGAGTAATGTCGCGGAGGATCCCTGCCACCCCGACCTGCGTGCCGTCCGTATTGAAGATGCGGTTCGCACTCAGCGATACCGGCACATGTGTCCCATCCCGCTTCAGCAGCAGCATCTCGTAATCCCGGACAAACCCGTTTTTTGCGATCTCGTCCAGGAGTTCTTTGCGGTCTTCCGGGTTGACGTAGATAGTGGTTACGGGTTTCCCGATCAGTTCATTCTCCGTCCATCCGGTGAGACGCCGCAGGGATGGGGAGAGGAGCGTGATGTGGCCGATGATATCCGTCTGGTAATACAGGTCTTCAAACGATTCAAAAATCTGCCGGTACCGCTCTTCGCTCTTCCTGAGTGCATCCTCGGCTCGTTTACGGTCTGTAATATCCCGCACGGTGCCGATAAACGCTTTGATGGAGCCGTCAGGATTTTTCAGGGGCACAATCGAGATCAGTGTGTCAAAGACCGTCCCATCCCGTTTCCTGAACTGCATGGGACGCTCTTTTACATAGCCATCCCTTTTGACACACGCGAGGAATGCGCCCCGCTCCTCCGGGTGCGCATAGGTCGAAGCTACATCTATACCAAATGTTTCTTCGCGGGATCTGCACCCGAGCGTTTCCATCAGGGCATCGTTAAAATCGATATACCTCCCCTCGGGCGTTGTGATGAATACGCTGTCGAGCGTAGTCTTGAAAAACAGGTGGTACCGCTCTTCGCTCTCCCTGAGTGCATCTTCGGCCAACTTCCGGTCGGTAATATCGGTGAGGAAGTTCAGGGTGGCAGGTCGTTCGTCCCAGGTGATGAGGACAACACTCAGTTCTACCCATCGTATCGTGTTGTCCTTTCGAACAGACCTGAACGTGTAGCGGGACGGGATCGTCTTTCCCCCCATTCGCTCCCTGAACCGGTTAAGCAGCATCTCACGGTCTTCGGGATGGACGAAGGTAACGAATGGCTGGTTGAGCAGTTCCTGTTCCGAGTACCCGGATAATTCGACCGATCGCGGATTGATCATCCGGAGCAGCCCGTCCTGCACCACGTAGATCGCGTCATTGGCATGTTCGATTAAGTGGCGGTAATCCTGTTCGCTTTTCTTGAGGGCCAGATTTGCACGTCTCCGTGAAATGGCATGGAGGATCTTGTGCTCAAGTTCCGTAAACTGGGGCTGGGGCACGCCGCCTTTCTGGAGATAGAAATCGGCACCGCTGTTGAGCGCCTCGATGACTACTTCTTCGCGCCCTTTGCCGGTGAAGATGATGAACGGTGTGGCATTACCGGCGGCGCGGAGTGTTTTCAAAAAGGTGATGCCGTCCATTGTCGGCATCTGGTAATCCGAGACAATCGCATCGTACGGTACTGACTTCAGACGTTCGAGTGCATCAACGGCGGATGGTGACGTATCGACAGCAAATGTTCCCTCCTCTTCAAGGAAGAGTTTTCCTATCTCAAGAAGCGCAGGGTCGTCGTCGACGTAAAGGATGCGGTACATGGCGGTTGTCTGGTAATTCCCTTGCTTTGATTGAGTGATAGAAAGTTATTGTAATTAAATAGTTGCTGCCGGGCGGGCCGGTACAGCCGTTATGAGTATCCCCGTTCCTTGTTGGGGTACCGGCCAATCCTGAATGGATAGGAATGATTGTGAACGGTACAACAATCCCCGCAGTCTGGTGAAGATGAGGCCTTTTTGGCCCGGGTCTCTGGTACTGCATCCCCTCAATCGAACCTGGCGATTATGATAACGGTAGTTAACGGCCTGCAACCGGAAACTTTCCCGCCCGTTATTTTCCACCGGTGAACCGGTACAGTCCCTTCGGTACGTGAATCTCGAACCGGGCGCCTTTTCCGGTCTCGCTGGTCTCCTCAATAATCATCCCGGTAATTGACAGGATTTCCCGGGAGAGGAAGAGGCCAAGACCGGTGTTTCTCCCAAAACCCCGCTCGAATAAATTATTTTTATCGTCCCCTGAAATCCCTTCGCCGTCGTCCTCGAACGTGATAACCAGCCCCTGGTCCCGCTCCCGGGAAAAGATCCGGATGGTACCCAGTTTTTCGCCGCCATACCTGAGTGCATTATCGATCAGGTTGTAGAACACTTTCTCAAAGAGCGGATCCGCATAGACCTCAAGACTGTCGACCTCCTTCTGGAGCCGGATGTCCCGTACGGGCAGTGCCGCGATGGCGTTTCCGATACTGGCGTTTACCTCCTGCCAGGTCGGGGCCAGGATTCCCAGGTCTTCATATTCCTTGGTAAAGACGATCTGGCGTTCGATAGCGCTTGCAGCCTTCTCTTCCCTCCTGATATACTCAGCGATTTTTTCAGCATCGCCGGGAGATTCCTTGGAGAGTTCAAGATATACTCTTAAGACGAGGAGCTGGTTCCGGATATCATGCCGGGTGATACTGCTGAGAAGGTTGAGTTTCCTGTTTACCAGTGTGAGTGCCTTCTCGGCACGTTTCCGGGCCGTAATATCCCGGATGTTGCACTGGATGATCTTATGATGATTCACGGGGTAGACGTTGCTGACGAATTCGACTTCAACCGGTGTTCCATCCTTTGTTTCCAGGGGAATGTCTTCGTATCTGATGTAACCGTTCGTTTTCAGTTCGGCGAATGCGTTCTGGGCCAGTGATTTGTCTTTGAAAAAACCGAGTTCCCAGAGATATTTGCCAACAAAATAATCCAGCGGGTATCCCAGGAGGTTGAGAATGAACGAGTTTGCATCGATGATCATTCCCGTCTCTTCCTTGAGGATCAGGATGCCGTCGTGTGCGGTTTCAAAGAGGCGCCGGTACCGTGTTTCGGAGGACCTGAGTTCATTTTCCGCGTTGATTCGTTGTTCTTCCCGGTCCCGGGCGGCCAGGGCATATGTTATGTCCTCGGCTTGTTCGTTGAGAATCTGGATAACCTGGGGATCAAAAAAACCCGGTCCGGAGGCATAGAACGTGATGACACCGGTATTCCTGGTGTCTTGTGCAAACGGGAATGCGGCAAGGGACCGGTATCCCCGTTGCAGTGCGCCATCCCGCCACGGGGCTGTCTCCGGATCGGTGGTGATATCGTTGCAGACGTGGCATGTCCTGTTTCGGAACGCTGTTTCCGTGGGATCGCCCGTGGGGGGATCGGTATCCGAGGACAGGGCGAGGGTGTCAAGGTACCCCCCGATGTTCCCGTGCGATGCTACCGGTTCAATACGCTGCTTCTTTTCATCAACCAGCCCCACCCACGCCATCCCAAACCCGCCACTATCGACAGCAGCCCGGCAGATCTCTTCCAGCAGTTCCCCTTTATTGTGGATATGCACGATGGCCTTGTTTGTTGCAGACAGCATGGTATGAAGCCGGTTCAGGGAGATGTTCCGGGCATCGGCCCGCCGCTGGTGGACCGCTGTATGTATCTTGTGCACCAGCTTGGCAAACTGCGGTTTAGGTTCCCCGCCTTTCTGGAGGTAAAAGTCCGCACCGCTTTCGAATGCTTCTATTGCGATATCCTCTCTCCCTTTTCCGGTAAAAAGGATGAAGGGCATAAACCGGTCCATCTCGCGGACCCGTTTTAAAAAAGCAATGCCATCCATGTCCGGCATCAGGTAATCGGAAATGATGGCCTGGATTCCCTGCGATTTCAGGAGGCGGAGTGCTGCTGAAGCGGATGGTGCGGTAATCACTCTGAATTCGTTTGTTCTCTCCAGGTACAGTTTGCTGCTTTCCAGGAGGGGCGGGTCATCATCAACGTAAAGTATCGAGATCGTACCGATCAACTTCAGGGATCCGGGGTGTTTAACCGGCATTTACGTTCCAGGAGATTATATATTTTCCTTTAATTTTTTGTGGTATACATGTACCCGTCGCGGCGTCCGTGCCAATGAAAGGGTGGCACACGGGCAATCCGGATCCTGGTTTACAGCAACGACCGGACTAGTGGCTGTCGGTGGGGCGGGCAGACCAGTACCGTCCCGACAACCCGTGTGGACTCCACACAAGCCTCATGCAGCGCCAGTGCCCCGGACCTCCACCCGGTCACGGAAGGGCAGGTGATTTTTTCATGGCCCGGACGAAACACTTTACCAGAGTTTTCCCAGCGGAGCATCGGCATGGTTTTTTCCCTGACAACTGAACGACTGATCCTTGAAGACCTGGACGGGCAGGATCTCGCGAACATCCAGCGGATTGCCTCTGATCCCCGCGTGATGCACTACGTGTTCATCTGGCTTGAGACTGATGAGCAGGTTGCGGGTTTCGTCCGGCACGCGATCGATGAATCTCTGCGGTCTGACCGGCGGGATTACCTGCTCGCGGTCCGGGTTTTGGGGACCGGTGCTTTTGCCGGTTTCGCGATGCTTGAGATCGATCCGAAACAGGCGACCACCGCGGAGGCCGGGTATATCCTGCTGCCGGCATACTGGAAAAACGGGTACGCATCGGAGATTCTCCGGGCGCTTCTCGCTTTCGGGTTTGACGAACTCTCGCTGCACCGGGTTTACGGGAAGTGCGATGAGATGAATCTCGCTTCGGCCCATGTGATGGAGAAATGCGGCCTCACGTACGAAGGCACGGTCCGCGAGCACGTCTGGCTCCGGGATCACTGGCGGTCGAGCCGGTATTACGGGATGCTCGCTGAGGAGTATTCCCCTTCAGGGTAAGCTGAGATCGATCACGACCGGGTGCCGGTTAGGGGAAACGGGAACTGATTTAGGGTTGGATTAGGGAAAAACCCGCCTCGTTTTCTTTTAAGTTGGATTCGTTATGCTCTGACCGTAAACCGGTACGCACCCTGAGGCACCGTGATCTCGAACCGTGCACCTTTGCCCGGCTCGCTGTTCTCGGTGATGGTAATGCCGGTGATCCCCAGGATCTCCCGGGAGAGAAAAAGCCCGAGGCCGGTATTTTTCCCAAACCCCTTCTCGAAGAGCCGGTTTTTGTCCTGGGCGGTAATTCCTGTCCCGTCATCCTCGAATACAATAACAAGCCCGTTTCCGGCTCTGTGCGACGAGACATGGATCGCGGTCATATGGTCCCCGCCGTACCGAAGGGCATTGTCGGTAAGATTGTAGAACACCCTCTCCAGCAGCGGATCGGCGAACACTTCAAGGGAGGGATCGCCGGCCTCAACGTGGACGTCCCGCATCGAAAGCAGGGGGGTGACGCTGCCAATGACCGTATGAACGTTCTGCCACGAGGGAGTATTCATCCCCATCTCTTCATAGTCCCGGGTGAAATTGATCAGCCGGGCAATGGTGTCTGCGATACGCATCTCCCGTTCGGTGAATTCCGATGTACGGGCCGGATCCCCCGAGGACTTCCTGGAGAGTTCAAGATAGCCTGAAAGGGCCTGGAGCTGGTTCGTGATATCATGACGCGTGATGCCCGATAGGAGATTGAGTTTCCTGTTGGCCTGTGTCAGCGATTCCTGGGCACGGACCTGTGTGGTGATGTCCATTAAGGAAGCTACTGATTTTTTCGTACCCGGGATTACATCGATGGTCAGGAAGATATTCCGGATCTCCCCCTTCTTGGTGACAAACCGGAACTCGTAATGTCTCATAGCCGCTTCATGCCGTTCCCTGCGCAGGCGGTGTTGGGCGAGCATCCTCTCCAGATCCTCTTTAACTACAAATTCCGTCCAGCACTTTTTACCTTCCAGCTCTTCTCTTGGATATCCTGACAATCGCTCGAATTCGGCATTGGCAATGGAAATTCTGGTATTTTCTTCCAGGAGGACGGTAGCAGTCCCGGTGTTCTCGAATATGGTCCGGTACCTGTTCTCCGACTCCCTGAGTTCTTCCTGAGCCCGTTTCAGTTCCGTGATATCCGCGATGGTCTCGATGGCACCGGCAAGGTTCCCGTTTTCATCATAAATTGGAGCGGCCACAGCCCTTAACACGGAGGGTTTTCCTTTGAGTATCGGATTCGGGGTTTCAACAGAAAGGATCTCCCCGGTCCGGTTTATCTCAACATAATCTCCTTTTTTCAACTCATCCTCCGATGCAAAAATGAGATCGATGAGGATCGTACGGCGGTGTCCGTAAAACGGGATGGCATATTCGTAATCTCCCCTGCCGATGATGTCCTTTGCCCGGACCCCGGTCATCTCATCCATCGCCCGGTTCCATGCAAGAACCGTTCCATTCCGGTCGATGATGAAGGTGGCATCAGGCAGGTAATCGATGGCCCTTGACATCTCGATCTGGTACCGCCTGGCCCGATCCTCTGCCTCCTTCAACGCGGTGATATCGTCACAAATCCCGTCAATCCATGCAATCGTTCCATCCGGGTTCTTTTTTGCCTGTGCGGTGATTGAAACCCAGATAGGCGTACCGTCTTTCTTTTTCAGCTGCAGCAGGTAGTCCCTGACAAAGCCGGTTGTCTCCAGCTCATGGATGAATTTTTTCCTCTCTTCAGGATTGACATAACTATCTGTGACCGGGTGCTCCTGGAAATCCTGTAACGAATCATACCCGAGTATCCTGATAAATGCCGGGTTTGCCCAGAGTGACCTGCCGGGAAATTCATCGGTGTTCCGGTAGACCCCGACATTGAGGTTGTCAACAAGCGAGCGGTATTTCTCTTCATTAGCCCGAAGTGTATTTTCCATCTTTTTGCGTTCGGTGATGTCCCGCCCTTCCGGAATAAGGAGAATGACATGGCCCGCATCATCCTTCACCGGTTTTATCGAGAAGTCGACATAGTGGAGACTGCCGTCAGCTGCTGTATGTGTCGCTTCAAAACGCACGAATTTGCCATTAGCCGCATCCGATACTGCTCTGCGGAGTTTTTCCTGCATCTCTCCGGAATGAGTCCACCACGGAGTGTCCCATAATGGCTTACCCAGGATATCCGATTCTTTTTTCCCGATGAATTCCAGTGCGGTACGGTTCGATTCAACAAGCATGCCGTCCGGCGTCATGAGACCCATGAACTGGAACGTCTGGTCAAAGATAGCCCGGAATTTCCGCTCGCTTACCTGGAGTGCATCTTCCGCAAGCTTCCGGCTGGTGATATCCCGGAAGATCCCCTCTACCCCCAGGAAATTTCCGGAAGGATCATAGTACCGGTGGCTGCTCGTGGAGACAAAAACCGGTTTCCCGTCCCCCTTTTTCAGCGTCACTTCGTAATCCGTGACCGATCCCCTGCTGGTCAATTCCGCAAGAAGTTTTGAGCGTTCTTCTGGATTGTAATAGAAGGATTGTGAAATATTCTTCCCGATCAATTCTGATACTGATCCGTACCCCAGCAGGCGTGCTATTGAAGGGCTTGCCAGTATCAGGTTTCCCGCACTATCGCTTCGGTAATAGGAATCCTGGATATTATCAAGAATGCTGCGGTAATTCGCCTCACTCTCGCGGAGTGCGTATTCACTTTTTTTCAGTTCATCGTATTGCTCCCGCAGTTCTTCTTCCGCTGCGGTGATCTGCTCATAGGCGGCCCTCAGCTCAATCTCCGTTATCTTCCGGTCAGTGATGTCCCGGATGGATTCGATTGCACCGGTGATTGTGCCGTGGGTGTCATAGAGCGGGGATGCGATAAACCAGAGGTAGGCGCCTTTTCCGCTGTAGAGGATGGGGATGTGAATCTCCGAGATCAGTTTGTTGTCTTTCCTGGTGATGTGGGGATATTTTTTGGAGATCTCATCGTCATCCCGTAAAACAAGGTCGAGAAGGATAGGTCTTCTTGCTCCATAGAACGGGAGGGCATAGGAATGATCCCCGGTTCCCAGGATCTGTTCTTTTTTTACCCCGGTCATCTCTTCCATTGCCCGGTTCCATGCGATAACCTTCCCGTCAAGGTCGATGGCAAAGGTGGCGTCCGGCAGGTGGTTGATGATGTCGGTCATCCGCTGCCGGGATTCCTTGAGCTCATCATCAGTACGCCGGCGTTCTATGGCGAGTTTGATCTTATGCTCCAGTTCTACGAACTGTGCAGTGGGATCGCCTCCCTTCTGGAGGTAGAAGTCGACACCATTGTTCACCGCTTCGATGACCACTTCCTCGCGGCCCCGGCCGGTGAAGAGGATAAACGGGATTACGTTGTTCCCGGTTCTTAATATTTTCAGAAAATCGAGGCCGTTGACTCCCGGCATCTGGTAATCGGAAACAATGCAGTCAATGGCAAATTTTTTTATTACCTGGATGCCCTCTTCTGCAGAGAGGGCGATCTCTACGGTGATGGAACCTGAAAGCTCGAGAAATGTTTTTCCCAGCTCCAGGAGATCCGGCTCATCATCCACATAGAGGACTGTATACATGATACGGTATCCGCAATGGCAATGGGTTATTGTTGCCCGGGTTGTTAATAAGCGTATTTCCTTTGAGACTCGGAAAACATTTCACCGGCTTCCTGAGAACGGACCGATACGCTGCTTCCCGACAGGGGTTTTATCTCAGTACGCGTGGAGTGAGCATGGCTGCTCCGTACCGGATGCCGAAAAGAGAACGGTGGAGATGGTGAACCTACCCCACTCGTGTATTTTTCCGGCCGATGCCGGTTGGGGGGGGGTCGAACGGGTACAACCCGATGCCGTGTGGAAGGGCCTGCCGGGAAAGTTTACTTCGTAAATTTTCGGCCATACAGTTTTGCCCGGGGGTCCATTTTTATTTTGTACCCATGTGACCCCCTTCACCACGTTGTATTTTTTATGTAGATTTTTTGCATATGTTTGAGCGATTTTATGAGGGAAATTTATGTGTACGTGAATGTTCGCGTGGGCTGGATGCAATGGAGGGGGTCGCATGGGTACATTAGATGGGGAGACCGGGAGGACTGCGCTTCGGGTATGATCCTACGGTTGGTGGTATCCTCCGGGACTTCATTCTCCGTCGGAGACTCTTCGCCGGGACCTTTCCGATATCCGCCCCGGGTGTCTCCCTCCGACGTGAAAATGATGATCGCGTGCTTTCCATGCCATGTCCTGTAACCGGTGCCAGCACCTGTTCTGCCCACCGGGTGCGTCTATGTGCGTCTTTTCGCAGGGTGATTTTCCGTGGTTTCCCGTACGGCATGTGGAGGCTGTTTTCCGGATTAACCGTTGCTGTATTAGTGTTATCGCCCTCAATTTCCGGGCCCGGAAACACCATCTTTAACCTGAACAGAAGCCAAAATGAACGTATCTCAAAACTACTATGTCATTTTTTGACGAAATAGTGTCGTACGGGGGAAAAAGTGGGGTAACGGAGGTCATTTTGGCACCGGATGGGTGCAGGAGTGGGATCCCCCCCATATTGGGGGTTGCCCGGCTGCTTTGTCAGGTCCCGCCTGGGCACGGGAGCAAGAGTTATCGAGGTTGTGGTGTGAAGTATCATCCGGTAGCCACGTTTTCATAACCGACAATTTTCCTGAATTGACAGCCACTGTTTCAAAATGGATTGGGCATGCCAGTGGATACCCTGTTCGGGGAAAACTTGCAGGGGTATGCCGCCATTCTCCCGGAATTATTGAAGTCTCATTGGATTTTTTCAGGAAAAGACCGGCACGCAGATTAATACTATCAAAATAATAATATGAATACTACCTGAATATGGTTGAGAATTTTTCCGGGCTGGTACCATGAAAAAAACCGGGATGGCCGATGCAATACTGTTAATCTTCATCATCGCCCTCATACTGGTTGTGATCTTTTTTGGAATCCTGGTGTTCAGCCTTGCACAACCGCCCCGGTCTTCGGATGTGAAGCCGCTCCCGTCCGGGGCAACGACGCTCTGGGAAAAAGCGGAATGGGAGAAGTATCACGGGAACGTTTACCAGTGCGGTTATTTTGCTGAAGCCGCAGGACCCGTAGTATTTTTTCCATCAGCCAATGCCACAATCTCCCGGGTCTCAACCCGGTTCGCCCTGACTCCGGGTGAACCCCCGCACGATATTACCGGCATCACGTATACGCTTTCCACTGAATATGCGATGAAGACGGTCCGGTACGATGACCCGTCCGTGAACCTGACCCGGATTGTCCGGAACGGGGCTGCAACAACCATACAAAAAAAATCCCGGAATAATCTCCTGGAGCGGGACGAATCGATATCCGTTGAACTGGATACGGAAAAAATGGGCTTTACTTCATCGGCATTCGGTCCGAACCAGCGGTTCGTTCTCGCCATAACTCCTCCGGAACAATGCTTCCGTGGTCTGAAAATACAGGGCACGACACCGGCCGGGTTTTCACCGGAGATACCCATGGAAGTTATCCCGGAATAGGGGGCTGGAGCGGTTTTCGTCAGAATAAAAGGTAGTTATACCCGATGGGGGTCGGTGCAATGCTTCGACGGGTCACACCGGGGCGAGGTATCTTGAATTGTGGTGTTCCATAAGATACAGAAGAGGAAGTGCCACGTAATGCCCCTTGTAAAAATTTCATTACTGAACGGAAAAAGCCCGGATTATAAACGGGCATTGCTGGATGGGATACATTCTGCACTCGTGGAGACATTTTTAATTCCGGATCATGACCGGAACCAGCAGATCTACGAACTGGATGCGGACCATTTCGAGATCCCCTCAACCAAGAGCAACCAGTTCGTGATCATCGAGATCATTGCATTCCAGGGCCGGAGTTTTGCAGCAAAGAAGAAACTCTACAGTACAATTGTACAAACTCTCGGCACATCCCCGGGGATTGCGGGAGACGATATCCTCATCATACTCCACGAACCCCCCCAGGAGAACTGGGGTATTCGCGGGGGCAAACCCGCAAGTGAAGTAGACGTGGGTTTCAGGATCGACGTGTAATCCGGTGATATGGCGGGGCGATCTCATCGTCCCGACCCGATAGATCCAATTCTCCGTGCCCACCCCAGCCCACCTGTCCATGGCATATGTCTGTAAGGCATCACCGGAATATCGCCCCCGGGATCGGTGTCCGGGCGGGATGTATAATCCCGACCCGGATTGTATATCACGACGCTCCAGATTTCGACACGAGAGGGTGACTCTGTCGCGACATGAGATCTGGTTAAGATAACCTGTATAGTCATATTCGCCGATCTCACCGGGTATGGCGTTCCGGATCTGTTGCCATAAGGATTTCCGGAACTACATGCTGTCATTCACCCCGGGTCGCTGGTTGCTGTGCTGCCATGCGGATCATCCTGCCCCGTCAGTTTCCCTTCACTGTACATTGCCCCATCACCCCTCGCGTTCAATCCTCTTCTCGTCTATCACCCCGTCCCGGATAAATATAATCCGGTCGAAGTACTCCATGTGCCATGGTTCGTGCGAGACCATCACGATCGTCTGCCCGAGTTCGCAGTTCACTGCCCGGAACAGTTCGAGAACGGTTCGGGAATTCTCCGTGTCGAGGTTTGCGCACGGTTCGTCCGCAAAGACGATAGAAGGTGTGTTGACAAGTGCCCGGGCGATCGAGACCCTCTGTTGTTCACCGCCGGAAAGTTCGAAGACGAGATGGTCCAGCCGTTTCCCGAGTCCCACTTTTTCCAGTACTCTTGTTGCTGCAACGTAACATTCCGCAAGAGGTTTGCCCTGCATGATCGCCGGGATCGCGACATTCTCCATCACCGTCAGCTCGGAAACGAGTGCATAGTCCTGGAAGACATAGCCAAGGTGCAGGAGCCGGAACCGGGTCCGGGCCTCGTCATCCAGCTGTGCGACGTCCGTGCCATCTATCAGGATATGACCCCCGGTTGGCGTGTCGAGCAGCCCGAGCTGGTGGAGCAGCGTGGACTTCCCGCTCCCGCTCGGCCCCATGATCCCGACGAATTCGCCTTTCTGTATAGAGAGCGAGACCTCCCGTAGCGCAGCGACCTCGACGTTCCCGAGCAGGTAGATCTTCTTCAGGTCAGCAACTTCGATCATGCTCATCCCCTCATCGCATCCAGGATCTCTTCGTTCACTACCTGGCGGGCCGGGATGTAGCCGGAAACCAGGGATACAATACAGAGCAGTACGATGCTGACTGCGAGGTTGCTGTAATCAACGACCGGCGTGATATATCCCATCGGGAACCGGAGCTTGTTGACGGTGAGCACAAAACTGATCGCGTTCAGCATCAGGATACCGACAAGGATGCCGCAGACACACTGGAACAGGACCTGGATCAGGTAGCTGCCAACGATGATCTGTTTCCGGATGCCAATCGCTTTCAGGATCCCGATCTGCTTCTTCCGGTTGATGATGTTGATATAGGTCACGATGAAGACCACGACGCTTGCGACAATGAGGGAGACAAACGTCATGATGTTCTTGATAAGGTTGAAACTGGAGATGGCGTCGCCCATGATCCCCTTGCCCTTCTCGTTCCAGGTCTTCACCTTCTCCTCCACACCATAACTCATGATCGTGTACTTGAGCGCCGGGGCGTCGTCAGCCGATGCACCCCGTACCAGGATCTCGGTTGCCGTGTCTTCCGAGTGCATGATAGAGTCCATCTCGTTCCGGGTAACAAATGCCGAGGAGTCAATCAGGACCCCGAGAGATTCGTAGATCCCTTTCACCCGGTAGGTCTTCACCACCCCGTTGCTGTAGGCCACTTCAACGCGGTCGCCCACCTTGATTCCGCCAAGCGATGGCATCTTGTCCTGCGATTCATCCTCATTACCCGCAAGGAGGGTCCCGATCAGGATCTGGCCGGTGTCTCCCTTTGAGAGATAGTCCCCATCCGTTATGACCATTTGGTACTTTGTGGCGCTCTGCTCGTCTTCAGGATTGAAGGCAGTCAGTGATTTTGACTGGAACTTCCCGGTCTTGATATTCGTGATGGTGACTGCGGTGCCGGTATGGGCTGAAACCCCGATGATCCCGGGGATTTGTTTCAGGCGCTTCACGAGTGCATCGGCATCGGCAATAACGATCTCCTTGTCCCGGGGCTCGATGGCCACGTGGCCGTACTGGTAATTGATCATCTGGTCATTGTAGAGGGTGACAACGCCGCTGATGATCATGCCCATGAAGTTCATCAGGACCATGACGAGTGCGATGATCAGGATGGTGAGGGCAAGCGTACTCCGGTTGCCGCGCCGGATCGCCCGCACGGCAAGGTAGAGCGAGACGCCGTACCCACCATGGTTATTCTCCATGCCGCTTCCCCGGCCGTATGCGGAAGTACCAGTATGCCGTGCCTGCGATGATACCGGCAGCCAGAACCGCGATGGCGACAGGTACCATTCCGGAGGACTGACTGGTTGTAACCGTTGCCTGTTCCGCGATCGCGTGGGGGCCGAAGTCATCGGTATAGCTGACCGTCAGGTTGACCGGCACGGTCCCGTCCTTTGTGGCCTGGAGGTAGAAGATCGCCGGGGCATCGCTGTCCTTGTCGATGGAACCAATGAATGAAGTCGTGGTCCCGGCAAACGGGCTGTCGAGCGTTGCCCGCACTGAGGTAGCCTGGTCGGTGCCGGTGTTCTCCACCCGTATGATCAGGGTGAAGGCATTGCCCGGTACCGGGCGGACCGGGTCGGTGGAGAAGGACTTGACCGCAATATCCGCCCGGCCCTTGACCGGTATTCCGAGAGTTTCAGTCTGCCGTTCGGTCGTCCCGTCCGGGTTCCGGTAGGTGATGGTGAGCGTGACCGGGTCGATTCCTAATGCGGTGTTTTTATCCGTGGCCAAACGGAGTGTAAGGTTTTTCCTCTCGCCCGGGTCAAGGTGTTCCTGGTAATGCCGGCCGGATGTGGTGAGGACGAGGGATTTTGTTGTCGAATTTACCACCATCGAGATATCGCTTGCCCGTGTCAGGCCGGTATTCTCAATCGTGATCTCTGCGGTGCAGGTCTCACCCGGTGCAACGCGCTCCGGCAGGTATTGTGTGATAAACAGGGCAGGTTTCTTCTGGGTCGAGATATGGGTGTTGACATTGACCATTACCGGGTACCGGGTACTCCTCCCGTCCTTCACATCGATCCAGGCTTCGGGGAAATAGATCCCGCTTATTGCCGGCGCCTGGATGACAAATGTCACCGGAACCGACTGGCCGGGCCCTAGTTCCCCAAGCCGGTCAAAGCCTTCGCTCAGTACCGTGATGCCTTTTCCTTCAAGCCGGATCTTTTCAATATAGACGTTGATGTCAGTACTTCGTGTGTTTTCAAACGTTCCGCCGGATACAATGCCGGTATTCTGTTTCACTGACGCAGTCTCTGCAGTATTCTTGACGGTAATGGTGATCGTCCCGGTATCCCCGGGCATGAGGACCGCGGGGGTCACTTCATAATTCGTGATGATAACCGTCGGATTCATAGTAGTGACACCGAGATCAGTTGCTGCTGCTGGTACACTGATGCAGGGAATCAGGATGAGGAGCGAGATGAATATCAGGAATGGCCGGACCCCTTCTGCCGCATTCCTGTATTTTTTCCCATCTCCGAATCCTTGTCGTCTTTTTTCCTGAAACTTAATCGCCATCTCCTCCGATTTCTCCGATACATTGCGGGCTTCATTTCCCCAAATAGTGTACAAATGTTCAATTAAATAAACCTTTGTTTAGTTTATTGAAAATAGTTTTATTTTGAAAACACAAGGTGAATATACAACACTGGCAAATGGTGATACAAGAACATGCCACGGATTAATTCGGAATACCGCGAGGATGCAAAGAAGAAGATCATCGCCGCCGCCATCGAGATCGCGGCCGAAAAGAACTGGGACGCTGTAACCCTCGAAGCGATTGCACAGAAAGTCGGGGTCACCAAGGGGGCGCTCTATGCGTACTTCGAGAACAGCGAGGCGCTCCTGCGTGAAGTGATTTTTGAGGTGTTCCGGAATGTTCGGCTGGGACTTGAAACGACCCTTGCGCAAACGGATGATATCCACCGGATGATCCGGAACCTTGCCGACTTGATCTTCGAACAGCAGAAACCCTATGCTTCGATCTTCTGCCAGCTGCCCATGAGGCTTCCGCAGGACCCTAAGTACCGCGAGGAATTTTCCCATATCTTTGACCGTAACCGGATCCTCATCTGCGAGTACCTTGCCCATATGAAGGCAAAGGGAAAACTATCGGAGGATGTTGATCCCGAATCGGCTTCGAGCATGATCATCGCGATGACCATGGGCCTGCGGATCTGTTCACTCTTCCTTGGCAAGGATGCCGTGGAAGCAAAAAAGACCTGGATCGATTCAGTGGAGCGGATCCTGGGAATCGTGCCGGAGAAAAAAGGGTGAGCGTGAGCCGGTCCTGTTCTGAATGTGTTCGGGCGGGTACCTCGAGATGCGGATTGGGATGATTGGGTTCCATGATCCTGCGGTCCTGGTGTTCCGCCACGACTTCGTTCTCCGACGGAGACTCTTCGCTTGGACCTTTCCGATATCCGCCCCGGGTGTCTCCCTCCGACGTGAAAATGATGATCACGAATCGTTTCACCACGTCCTGTAACCGGTGCCAGCACCTGTTCTGCCCACCGGATGCGTCTATGTGCGTCTTTTCGCAGGGTGATTTTCCGTGGTTTCCCGTACGGCATGTGCTGGCTGTTTTCCGGATTAACCGTTGCTGTATTAGTGTTATCGCCCTCAATTTCCGGGCGCGGAAAAGCCATTTATAACCCTAACAGAAGCCAAAATGAACGTATCTCAAAACTACTATGTTATTTTTTGACGAAATAGTGTCGTACGGGGGAAAAAAGTGGGGTAACGGAGGTCATTTTGGCAACGGATTGGGGGGGACTCCCTGGCCTCTCCAAATGTAATGAGTTTGCCCACCCGCTGATGGGGGGGTCGGCGCGATGCTTCGTCGGGGCATCGCCAAGAGTGGAGGAGTTTTCGGATATAGTTTACACGATTCCAACTGAATAGAATTATTTATTCTTAACTTGTATTTTAACTCATGAAACAAGACCGCATTCGTCTTTTACAATACGCAAGTATTTTTCTCGTCTTGTATATTGTCGTTATTCTAATTTGCGGAATGTTTATCTCAATTTTCAATTTTGCTTCCGTTAGTGAAGAGGCTGCTCCCTCCCTTGTAAGTTTAATTATTCAAAGTCAAGTGACAATCATTTCAATTGTAATTACTCTTTCTTTAGTTGCCATTCAAATAACCGCATCACAATATTCTTCGACAATAGTTGACTATATTCAAAGGCACCCTGTTTTTTGGATACTCGTTACCATATACACAATTTTAACTATTTATGGATTGACGATACTCAAAATTTTAAGTGGAGACTCGTATCAGCAATTTTTAGGAATTCCTTTAAGTGACTATGTTTCTTTAGAATTCGGAATTGCAGTATATTCATTGATTATCCTTGTTCCATACCTTTACTTTACAATCGAGTTGTTAAGCGCGAAAAAAATTATTGATGACTTCTCCAAAGATATTGATAAAAAATCGATATTAAACAAGGACGAAAATTTTAATTTCCTTTTTACAATTATCAGATCATCGTTGTTAAAAAATGATTTAGAGGTTGCTACATATGGATTGGACCGCCTCAGTAAAATTATAATCAATGTTCTAAAAAATTCCTCAAAAGATGAAATTGAACAAATCAACATAATTTACGTTGGAAAATTAAGAGAACTACAAAGTTTAAGTCTGTCGATGAATTTTGAATTCATTACTGGTGGAATATGTAATTTTCATTACTTTACTGCAAATGAGGTGTTGGAAAATAATTTACCTTTGAATCTCGAATTACAGATATCTGCTTTATCTGAAATTGCTCAACAGGCTATTAAACAGAATTCAAACCTAATTTTCAATACATCCATCCATTTTTTGAATAAAATTGCCTTGGAAACATCACAAAAAAATAGACAAAAAGAATATGAACAAGCATTGGACTCGATACAATTTCTTGGACAATTGTCAATAAACTATCGAAATCAGGTCATTTTTACTTTATGCGTCGATCAGTTGAAATCACTTGCATTATATCAAATTACCCTTGGATCCGATCATGAGGTAGGCAGAGTTGTTTTTAAAATGGGTGTTCTTTTAGATGATGCAGGATTACAAAATTATTCCTCATCCCTTTCAATTTTTACGACTGCCTTCAAGGAGATTGAGACTGAAATATTCGCGAAGGATATGGATTTCGAAGAATCGATAAATATTCTCAACCGGCATGAACGAAAATTGGGCGATTTAGTTATAAGCAGTTCCCAAATGATGATTTTTATAAGTACAATTGAAAATTTAAAGAGATTGTTTTTTTATTCAATAGAATCAAAAAATGACAAATTAACAACAAATATTATTTCTAATTTTCATGGCCTCCTAGTAAACGGAGTCAAATCAGAAAATAAAGATGTTTACATCCAATTAATGATTCAATTACATAAGGAAATTGCAAATTGTTACATAAAACATAATGAAACTAAAAATTTTATTTTCTTTATCGAATCTTGTAGAACAATTGCCTTTTACTTAATTGAAAATCATCGTAACGGAATATTATTCGACTTTCTTAATAATCTCGGAGAACTTGAGAAATATCTCATTTCACATGACTTTGACGAAGAATCCTCCCAACTTTTGAATTTGTTTTATCTTATTGGAAAGACCGGAATTGAGAAAGGGATTTTTGATTTTACGTTTATTGCTCCATTAGAAATTCTCAAAGATATGGATTATGATGTTTTTACTGAAGATCCCTCTCAAAATAAATCTCCCATTTTTTTAGTCATTCAACTTTTACAAAAATCTGGTGTCAGCGCGAGTAATAAAAAACTCGTAAAATCTACAAAATCAACTTTAATTTATTTAGGTCGTTTGTATGCAACATGTGTTAAGGACGGATATTTTGCAGGGGCAGAAAAAATCGCATCGGGCTTAATTGATGTTGGATCAACCTCCTTTATAAATGGAGTAAAAGAAGCGATACAAGTTGCACTAAACCAGATTGAGCACATAATAAAATTCGCGGAGAAGAAAGAGAAAAAAATCACTTTGCAGGATCTAGTTAGTATAGATATTGGATTTGGTTGCAATGCAATTGAAGGAAAAATGCCTGAAATTGCGAAATTGTGTGCATTGCAGATTCTCACTACAATTCCTGATCTGGATACCTCTCAAATAAATATGCAATTCAAAAAAATCTTCTCGCAATTAACAGATGTTAAAGAACGAGCTGTTTTTACTGAATTTAAAGAATTATATCAAAAAATATTATCTGAAAAACAAGTTCAATCTACGTGAAAAATAAACAAGGTTTCTAGAAATGGAATAATCATTTAGATCGTGATCTTTTCCTCACGTATTGTGGATCAGATTTCCCTCATCCCAAGATCACCTTTATTTCCTTTCCCATCAATATTTACAGACCCAGGCTCGGAACCCGCAAATACGGGACGGCATGGTGCAAAGACTATGGCAGAAGTGGTCGAGGTTTTAGTACCCGGCGGAAGGGCAAC
>JBAZQT010000122.1:0-3351 GCA_041645055.1 Methanoregula sp.
AGGACAGTCGGATATGGATTACAATTTGGATTCATGGACGGTAGGCGCCGGATTGCGTTATTCGCTAACGCCGTCGCTTGCCATCAATTTTGGCGCGCTGAATACATTTTACACGGAAGCGAAAAAGACGACAGGCACGATTATCGAAAAGTACAATCAGAAGACTTTCGGTTTTGCGTTCGGACTTCAGGCAAGTCTGTAAATCGATCTTTTAGCTCAGTGATTTCAATTATGGAGGAGTCGGGCAACGGCTCCTCCAACCTTTTTTGAGGCGACAATGAAAAAGCAAATCATCCTTTTGATCTTTTGTGCGACGCTGGTTGGTTCCGTCTTCGCGCAGTCCGAAAAACGAACCGGCTGGGGTTGGGGCGGCGTTCCGGCGGTGAATTACAACGCGGATGAAGGTTTCGGTTATGGTCTCATCCTTGATTTATTTAACTACAGCAAGGGAGGGAAATCGCCGTACTATTTTAAGATCAACAACCAGTTATTTTTCACGACGGGCGGAAAACAGGATCATGCTATTTTCTTTGATTCCCCGTATATCTTGGGAAAAGGGATGCGGATTACCGGCCGAATCCGTTACAAAAAGGAAAATTATTTTCCATATTACGGCTTGGGAAATGATTCGAAATTCAATACCGCTTATATTGAGACTGATGATAATGGCAATTCCCTCGATACGTTACATGGTAAGCACTACTACACGCTAAATAACGAACAAATTATTTTTTACACCAATGTTCAAAAGGCGCTGAAATACCGTAAGGACGGACGACCTCTGATTTCGGCTTTGGGTGGTTTAGGTTTTTACCAAACCGAGTCAGCGAAAAACACCAATGAAGGCTTGCCGACTAAATATCAGGAAGATATCGATTCCGGAATTCTCACCAAGCGGGACACCGAAAACTCGTTCAACGAATTCATCAAACTCGGAATCGTGTATGATTCACGCGATAATGAACCGGCACCGAATACCGGCGTCTGGACTGACTTGCTCGCTGAGTGGTACACCGGCCTGATTGGTAGAGACAATCAGTGCCTCAGATTGACTTTTACTGACCGCCGTTATTTCCAGATCGCCAATAAATTTGTCTATGCTAACCGAATTCTGCTGGAAAATATCTTCGGCGAGGCGCCGTTCCAACTTTACTATCCGATGGGGAGTTCTTTTCGGATTGACGAAGGTGTCGGCGGTTACCGTTCGATCCGGGGCGTCTATAAGAACCGATATGCCGGTTCGGCAAAATTCCTCATGAATATGGAATTGCGTTACCGGTTTTATGATTTTCATTTTGGTAAGCAAGACTTTTACCTGGCGGCTAATGCCTTTTACGATTTTGGCCGGGTTTGGCATGATCGCGATATCGAAGGTGGTTTAAAGAATTTACACTCCGGTGAAGGTTTGGGTTTACACATTGGCTGGAATGAAAATTTCATCGTTTATTCTGAAATGGCATTCAGTAAGGAAGCCGGAGAGCAACTATACATCGACATCGGATATCTCTTTTAAACAACCATTTTAGAATCGACGGATTATGAGACTCATAAAGGATAAGAATGTCTTTGGCTGGGTCATGTATGACTGGGCGAATTCGGCGTTCGCCACGACGATCATGGCGGGATTCTTTCCGGTATTTTTTAAGTCTTACTGGAGCGCAGGCGCCGATATCAACGAAAGCACGGCTCTGTTGGGATTGGCAAATTCGCTTTCATCGTTGATCGTCGCCTTGATTTCGCCTATTCTGGGAGCGATCGCCGACCAAAGTTCAGGGAAAAAGCGGTTTTTGATCTTCTTTGCGTATCTTGGTGCTTTGTTGACCGGTTGCTTGTTCATGGTCGAACAGGGCGAGTGGCTTCTCGCGGCAATATTTTATGCGATCGGAAATATCGGTTTTGCGGGCGCTAACTCGTTCTATGATTCACTCCTGCCGGATGTTGCCAACGAAAAGCGGATCGATTTCGTCAGTGCGAAAGGTTACGCATACGGTTATTTGGGCGGCGGATTGCTCTTTCTGGTCAACGTTCTCTGGTTTTTGATGCCTGCGACTTTCGGCTTGCCGGTGGAAGCGCAAACGGCGCTGTCGCAGGATTTAAAAAAAGGCGCAACGGTAATTCAGGTCAGTCGTCCTGCCGACTTTCAGATTCCCGAAAAAATTGAGAACGGAGCCGCAGTCGTCACAAGTCACTTTGTCCGTCCGATTCATGTTCTCAACCAGAAAACAGAAAACAATCAGTTGGTGGTCAATCTTCAGGTTTCGCTTCCGTCTGAACTGAACGATTCTCTGCTGGATAAGACGGTCGCATTTGGGAAATATCAGCACGGAACGTTTCGTTCTTTCGACCGCAGAACTTCCGTCATGACCATCGAAAGTCTTACCCGTGAACTTACGAATGCCGACTCGGCGCATTTTACGCTGAACAACCGCATTTCATACGCCGGCGTAGAGAATGGCATGTTAACCGGTGTTTCCGGATTGGAAAACCATTTCGGAACGGTATCAATGAAATCCGATTTTTTAAAACCGTCCATCGAATTTTTGTCCATCCGGCTCAGTTTTATTTCGGTCGCTCTCTGGTGGGCGATATTTACGATTCCTCTGATTTTGTACGTTAAAGAGCGCAAATCGAACAACCGAAAGCGAAAAACGGGCGAATACATTCGACGGGGATTCGGGCAAATTTTCGTCACGTTTCGCAAGATTCGCCACCTGAAAGTCGTATTCCTGTTCCTTTTGGCGTACTGGCTTTATATCGACGGCGTCGATACGATCATTAAAATGGCGGTTGATTATGGGATGTCAATCGGTTTTTCGTCGAGCTCGCTGATCGTGGCGTTGCTCATCACGCAGTTCGTCGGATTTCCATCGGCGATCTTATTCGGAAAATTGGGTGAGAAATGGGACGTGAGGAAGGCAATTTTCATCACGTTGGGTGTTTATATCGCTGTCACGATTTACGGCGTCATGATGGACGAGGTGTATGAGTTTTACCTGCTGGCGATCGTTGTCGGGTTCGTTCAGGGCGGCGTTCAGGCTTTGAGCCGTTCCTACTACTCGCGTCTGATTCCAAAAGATCAGAGCGCAGAGTTCTATGGATTTTACAATATGCTGGGAAAATTTGCGACGATACTCGGGCCGTTGCTGATCGGCGGCTCCGGTTTGGTGGCTTCCCGGCTCGGCTATTCGCCTAACACATCGTCACGCATCGGTATTGCCTCGGTATCGATTTTATTCATTCTCGGTGCGATTCTGTTGATTTTCGTGGACGAGGAAAAGGGAAAAAGAGAAGTGAAATATTTGACGGCGGAGAGTTCGCAAAAAGAATAGAACCGGACGCGCAGGACACGAC
>JBAZQT010000123.1:0-3347 GCA_041645055.1 Methanoregula sp.
CCCTCTGCACAATTTCCGGTGAAAGGTTCGCATGGCTCGCATTGTGCGTGATCAGCTCAATCGCTTCGGACTCACGGTCATTGATCGTAACAGGAATACCACATTCATTCAAAACCCGCATCCCGCGTATACCGGTTGCACCCATGGCATCGAGATATTCGGATGGTTTGAGTATCGAGAGCAGCAGCACGGTGGCATCACGGTTCAGTTCCATCCGCCGGTTGAAAAAAATCGGGGCTGATCCGGGAGGAAACTGTATGGTATTGTCCTGAGCCGGGATAAAAAACCGGGTTTTTCCTTCTGTTATTTCGATTAAATCCATTGCGGAGAATTGTTGCAGCGCGCAAACCTTATACATATTCCTCCACAATTGGTATGAGCAGGGCGAGTGGCTTAGCCCGGACATAGCGTCAGCCTCCTAAGCTGAATGCCGGGGGTTCAAATCCCCCCTCGCCCGTTTATGTCCGTCTTTTAGTGCATTTTATTACCCTGATAAGGAGATATCTGGTATCAGATGAGCGCTGCAGGATTTTTCTCAATCACCCGCCCGGCGAATGCGATAGTATCCGGAATAACGGCGATCATAGCCTACCTCATTGCAACCGGAACAATAATTCCCTCCACGGTTCTCCTTCTTGTCATTGTCTTTCTGATTACTGCAGCCGGAAATGTGATCAATGATTATTTCGATGCAGACATTGATCGAATCAACCGCCCTGAACGCCCAATCCCTTCCGGAACAGTAAGTCCCATAGCTGCCCGGGGTTTTGCCGTTACGCTGTTTCTTTCGGGTATTCTGGTAGCCTTTTTCACTCCCCCGCTCTGCCTGGCCATCGTCCTGATTAACTCGTTTATTCTCTTCCTGTACGCAGCAAAGCTCAAGAGCATGCCGGTGATTGGCAACGCCGCAGTTGCGTACCTTGCGGCCAGTATCTTCCTGTTCGGGGGAGCCTTTGCCGGTGGGAATGCACTTGTCCTGATGCTCCCGCTTGTAGCCATTACATTCCTTGCAACCATGGTCCGGGAAATCTTAAAAGATGCCGAGGATGTAGATGGTGATGTTGCGGGAGGTGCCGATACGCTCCCGATCAGAATTGGTATCCAATCAACCACCCGCATTGCGCTGGGATTTGCCTTGGCAGCTGTAGTTGCAAGTGTGGTACCGTATCTCTGGTGGGGGATGTGGTACCTCGTCGGTATCGTCATTGTCGATATCATCATCTTCATAGCAGTAATCAGGACGCAGCCCTGTAAAACACCTGCATGTATAAGGGCAACCCGGTCAACTACGCTCATCAAGGCTGGCATGTTTGCTGCTCTTGTGGTATTTGCACTGTCGGCAGTCTTTCTCTGAACCAGTCCGGCGGTTTATGGGAAACCGATTTTCTTAAAGCAACAAGTTTATCCCCTGATCATACCTCAATTATCTTGAGGAAGCAATGCCGACACTTTTCCAACAGGGTAATACTTTTTTTGCACAAAAAGGGACGTATTTTGAAGGGAACGTAAAGGTAGACGGGGACTTCATCGTCCCTGCCCACACCCATTTCTGGGGAAGACTCACGGTAACTGGAACGCTTGAACTAGGTCCGCGCTCCAGTGTCGCTCTTGATGTCAGCTGCTGGAATGCAATTATCGGAAGCCAGTGTCGGATCAAAGGACCAATTGTTGCTCATGGGGATGTCACTATCCTCGACCATGCATCAGTCCATTCTGTCAAAGCGGGTGGCAAGGTGATCCTGCGGAGAGGTGTACATGTCGGGGATGTAACCAGCGAAGATACGATTATCATTCACGGCAAGATAAAAAGCGGGAAATTAACTGGAAAGAACATGAAGGTCATCGGGGATTAAAGCCGGATCAACCCCCAGCGTTGCCACTTCATAGACATCCTGCCAGTTCACAATCGTTTCAACACATCCTTCTTTAAGAGTAACAACACCCATCACGATGAGTCCCATCTTGTCGGCCATGTCGATACCTTCTTTTACTTCGGAAAGACAACCGACACCGACGATCGCTTTTGGGCGGTATTTTTTTACCATGCGTTTGATAAACGATGAGCCCGGCACAATGAAGATCCGGTAGCCCATTTTCTCCAGAAGACTCCGTGCTTCACCGACAGAACACTGCCCGCAGGACCGGCATTTAAGACCTTCCGGCGTGAGATGAGCAGGGCAGCGGGATGAGCGAAGGCACTGAGGCATGAAGATTGCCCGTTCTGTAACCGGGACGCGGGAGAACTCATTCGTATTCATGGTGTTATGGATCTTGATTAAAAACGTGAGCATTTCCCGGTCTTCAAGGCCGAGAAGCCGGAAAAACGCCTTCATCAAACCCTCGAAAAAGACGAGTCCCGCCCTAATAAGACGGGGAAAATAGAGGTGACCCTTCTTTATCGAGTAGATTGATATAAGCGCAAGAATAAAAGCGATGAGCAACGCTCCGATTATGATAAGGACCGTAAGTTCCCCGATCAGAAACATGATGTTATTGTAGGAGGCGAAATCAAAATTCATAGGAACCGGAGCCATTTTTTTATTATGTGGTGTTGTAATGCGATAAGAGTTTATGTATATCGACAGGAGGACGCAAGACCTCCGTTTCTGTTATGATAGCGGTAACCAGTTCCATGGGTGTCGCGTCGAAAGCATAGTTCTTCACGTGCGCTTCCTCCGGCACGTAGGTGCGACCGCCCATGATTGTCACCTCGTCGCGTCCACGTTCTTCAATGATAACATCCGCCTCGGTATTATTCTCATCAAATGTTGAGCGGGGTGCAGCAACATAAAACGGGATCTTGTGATGGTGTGCGCAGACTGCATGCATGTAGGTGCCGATCTTGTTAAAGACGGCATCGCGGGTGATGCGATCCGCACCGACAACCACGGCATCGATCATACCCTTTCTCATGAGGTGGGCTGCTGTGGAATCCGTGATCGTTGTCACGTCGATTCCATCCCGGGCAAGTTCCCATGCAGTGAGCCGGGCACCCTGAAGGAGTGGGCGTGTCTCGCAGGAGATCACGTTAACTTTTTTTCCGGCCGATACGGCTGAACGTATAACCCCAAGGGCGGTGCCCCATGATGAGCAGGCAAGAGCCCCTGCATTGCAATGGGTGAGCACGGTGCAGGTATCGGGGAGGAGCGCGGCTCCGTGTTTACCGATCGCGTGACAACATGCGGTATCTTCTTTGGCGATCTCCTCTGCTTTGGCAATTGCCCGGGAACATGCATCAATACCGTCCCGTGCGGGGGTCATCGATGCGAGTACCCGGTCTATACCCCATGCAAGATTGATTGCCGTCGGGCGGGTTGAACGAAGGATGCCGGCATCTCTTTGCACCG
>JBAZQT010000124.1:0-3187 GCA_041645055.1 Methanoregula sp.
CACCCGAACGGATTGCCGGTCAGGACCGACTGTACGATCGTGTTGAACGCTGCCACGTCTTCTATCGGGTTCGCAAGAGTGCGGACCGCGGTCTTTACGTTGGTTTTTTGTACGAAATCTGCCATGTTTTGTATCTCCTTGTTTTTGGTTTTTTGAAAGGTTCGTTGAGAACCTTTTACGATGAGAAGAACTAGGGGTTCTTCGATGGTTTTTAGATCCGCTCCGCGGATCTCTGGTAAGTTTTTTTCCGGGAAGGTCTGCGCAAACATTCCCGAAGGAGGAGGGTTTTTCTCCTTCGTCGCCGTGGCCCTTTGACATACCAGTATAGGACGCAGGAAGAGATGGGTCTGGCTGAATAACTTTTCAGAGGGTAAAACGGAGAATTTTACGGGCATTTGAAGAGTGTCCGGGGCAGGATATTTGCCGGATGATTTCGCAAAAATGGGAATAATGAAACCTTGTTTACCTTCTTATCGTGACAACGGTCATTTCTAAAAAAAAGGATCTTTTATTGACCCATAAGCCTGGTTTCATCACCTGCTAACCCTGAACTATGATCGCTCTTAGTTTTCGCCTCCCAAATACTGCTAATTATTGCCTCTGGTTCTCCGACGTAAAAACACTTGATTTGACCGAATTATTACCGCATTTTCCCGAATTATTACCTCAAAACCGGGAAAAAGGGAAAAACGGAGCATTTTACGGGTGTATTTTGGAGGTACTCACTGAATGTCTGAAAAAATGAGGTATTCCAAAAAAGGATCTTTTATTACCCGCGATTCTGGTCGTAAAAATATGACCCCATCCTGAACTATGATCGTTATTAGTTTCCGCCTCCCAAATACTGCTAATTATTACCTCTAATTCTCCGACGTAAAAACACTTGATTTGACCGAATTATTACCGCATTTTTTCGAATTATTACCTCAAAACCGGAAGAAAATGGGAAAACGGGGCATTTTACGGGCGTATTTTGGAGGTACTCTAAAAACAGGGATCATACCCCCGGAGAGATAGTCCCTTTCGTCGGGGGAACTTCGGATTTGAATCCAAAGGAAGATACCGTCTCTGCCAGATGAAAAAAGAGTGATCTTTTCCTACACCATAGCAGCTTACACGCTTGCAGCGGTTTTCCCTGCAAGCGGCTGACCATCCCGTCCCAGCTCGACAAGACATTCCGCAATAAGACGGAAGAACCGCCACGTGCCATGCCTTGAGCGGAGCCAGAGTTCACGCGAGATGGATTCATGCTTCGTGATCAGGCAGAGCCGATTCAGGAAGTCCTGGAATTCCCTTGCGAGTTCTGCTACCGGCGCATGAATATGTGCGCAATACGAGACACGTACGAATACTACCGGCAGGACAGATACGATCGTGAAATCATACAGTTTTTCCGGACCATGCCCGGCAACCTGGATGGCACCCCGCTGGCGTGCAATAGGGATTGCTTCAGCCAGTGCCCGGCGTGATGGCGGTCCCCGGCTCATGCCGTTCTCCCCAAATCCGGCTCACCGGTACTGTGCCAGTGTTCTGATTTGGAATCCTTATAACCCACCCGTCTCGCAACCCGTGCCGGGGCAAGCTCTTTTGGCAGGGATTTTGTCCGGACTGATATGTTGTAATGATGCCAGTGCGTCCGTTTTACGCTGATGCGATACACCGAATCACCGATCCGGAAGATCTGCCGGGCGATCGCATGAGGCAGGAGATAGAGCGGGATTTCCCCCTCAGTCACGGATTTGCTCTTCGGCATCCTGTTTTTCGCCTCCCGGGCGCTTCGCCACCGGTTCTCTTATTTGCCATCATCAGCTCCGTCCGATTTTTCGGTTTTTTTCCTGCGAGGTGGACAGATGCCCGTTCCGAGAATCTCCGTCTTCCGGAGTACATCATGGTCAGGATTAAATGGCCGTTCTTCTTCGATAACCAGGACGGTATCCTGCCGGACACCGCCAATTCGTTTTTGTCTTCTCTGTGTGCTTTGTATGCTATCACTTCCATGCTTGTCAACCCGGGCACGGGAACATTTCATAAGAATTTGCAATAATTATCTCGTGAGTGCGGGTGGACCGGGTTTAACGAAGTTCGTCGCTTGTCAAACCCGTACTTTCTTTTCGGGACAACCCCCGGCTGTCCACGAATGGGGATTTCATTACGCGAAATATAACGGTTCTAACGCAATCCTCTACGGAACTGGATGAATGTGATCAACCCGTTCCGCGGTGAACATAACTCTTTGTTTTTTTGAAAATATGATTGCATTTCCCTCCTGCGACTGCGTTCAGATCGGGATGGTGATCCGTTCAATACCCGCCGGATCAAAAAACGGCTTCATGAGTATTTTCAGGTACGGTACCTGTTGGCTGAGGTTCCCTGACTTCACGGTACCATAATACAGAATAAAAAAACCAGGATTTTTACTCTCCGGGTATTGTATTGTCGTGAAATATCCTGACGTGGTAGGATTCTCAAAACCGGTTACATTTACGATAGCGGTCCGGTGTCGGGGATCATCTGAATTACCCGGCTCATCATAATCAAAGGTAAGATTTGTTATTGACACGTTGCCATAACGCTCCAGATAAAAGGAATTAAGAACGCCCTTTCTGTCAAGGAAGTTTTCCCGGTCGGTAAAATACCATACAATTGTCAGGTACAGGTCATTCGAACCTTCCCGTGTATGGAATACAGAACTCGTATACGGGGAAAGGTCCGGGAATATGGGAGGTTTGCCGCTCATCACGCTGCCGGTCTTCCGGAACACGGTCCTGTGGATCCCGTCATCAGAAATGCTATCGCCCGTATGCAGGTAACTCTGTGTCCGTATTTCGACCGGGACCGGGCCGCCGATTGGATGAAAAACCATCGGGAAGATGATGAACATGATACCGGCAAGGCAGCAGCAAAAAACTGCTGCAAGGATTATCTGTTTTTTTTGTTGAGGTGTCATAAAAAAAAAGGTTATGGTCTTACCCACGTTGTCATGATGTTATCCCAGCTTCCATCCTGCAACAGATGGTAATTTGTATCGTCCCATGTGTCATGTATGGTCACGAAGTTATTGATACTTGTTACATACCCGACAACAGCAATACTGTGGTCACCGTAGGCCGTTGACCCTCCTACAGGTATTCCTCCGTTATGCATATTCAGTACGAACGGTCTGTTCGCTCCGACTTCACTGACAAAA
>JBAZQT010000059.1:0-18185 GCA_041645055.1 Methanoregula sp.
AGGAAAGCCCTCATCTCCTATGGTGACGGGTACTCAACCTGTGATGCCTGCCGGAAACCGTTCCGGCTCGACAAGATCTCAAAGCCGGCCATTGCCGATTTCCATGACGACCTCGCAAAGTTTGTCAACATGGATCTCGCCCGGGTAGTGCCGGGTGCACGGCGCGGATTTCAGGCAGTAGCCGGAACACTTGTCGGAAAAGGCGATGCGGTGATCGTATCAGCGCTCGCGCACTATACCGAGTTTCTCGCGGTCGAAAATGCCGGCGGAGTTGTGCGGGAAGTGCCACTGAACGAAAAGAATCTCGTGACCGCAGAAGCAACGGCACAGAAGATCGAAGAGGTCAAAACCGAGACCGGAAAACTCCCGGTGCTCGTGATGATCGACCACTACGATTACCAGTTTGCAAACGAGCACGATATTGCTGCAATTGCAAAAGTATCCCACCAGTACGATATCCCGCTCCTCTACAACGGGGCATATACGGTCGGCGTTATGCCGGTCGATGGCAAGAAGATCGGGGCTGACTTTGTCGTCGGCTCCGGACATAAGAGTATGGCTTCGGTCGCGCCATCCGGAGTTCTCGCGATGACCGAGGAATGGGCGCCCAAGGCGCTGCGGACAACCGCGATGGTCGGGGACCTGACCAAACGGAAGTTCGGGATCAAGGAAGTCGAAATGCTCGGGTGCACGCTGATGGGCGGAACATTGCTCTCGATGATGGCGTCGTTTCCCACGGTCAAAGCCCGTACCCTGAAATGGGATGAGGAAGTGAAGCGTTCGAACTTCTTTATCGACCGCATCCTGAAGATTGGCGGCAGCAGGGTGCTCTCGGAGTACCCGCGCAAGCACACGCTGACCAAGGTCGACACAACCGGCAGCTTCGACACGATTGCCCAGACTCACAAGCGTCGCGGGTTCTACCTCAGCGATGAATTGTCGTCCCGGGGGATCGTTGGTGAATTTGCCGGTGCAACCCGGACCTGGAAGCTAAACACCTACGGCCTTTCTGACAAGAAAGTCCGGTATCTCGCTGATGCATTCACTGAAGTGGCAGAAAAATATGGCCTTTCGGTGTCGCCGTAAGCCAGTGTGAATCCGAATTTGAAAATCATAAAGATCGAGGGACAAGGACCACGATCCTGACTCCCCTCTCCTTGGCATGGAGAGAAAAATCCAGACAAAATAACCATCCAATGAATTGAAAAAACAAAAAGAGGAACTCCCCATGACAGAAAAGAAATTCCATCTTGGAACCACCTCCCTCCATGCAGGACAGGTGCCCGATCCGACAACCGGATCCCGGGTTGTACCGCTTTACCAGACCTCCTCCTACGTGTTTAAGAACACTGAACACGCAGCAAATCTCTTCGGCTTAAAAGAGCTCGGGAATATCTATACCCGGCTCATGAACCCGACCACGGATGTCTTTGAGAAGCGGATAGCCGCCATCGAAGGCGGGACCGGTGCCTTAGCTACCGCATCGGGAGCTGCTGCAATTACGTACGCGATCCTGAACATCACCCGGCCCGGGGATGACATTGTCTCGGCCGACAACCTGTATGGCGGCACGTACGAGTTCTTCCACTATACCCTGCCGAAGTTCGGACGGCATGTGATCTTCGTGGACTCCTCAAAACCTGAAGAGTTCAAAAAAGCGATCACCGGAAAGACAAAAGCCCTCTATGCAGAGACGGTCGGCAACCCGAAACTGGATGTCCCGGACTTTGAAAAGATTGCTAAAATTGCCCATGAAGCGGGCATTCCTTTCATCGTTGACAACACCACCGGTGTCGGGCTTGTCCGCCCGATTGACTACGGTGCGGATATCGTTGTCCACTCGGCAACCAAGTATATTGGCGGCCACGGGAACTCACTGGGAGGTGTCATCGTCGATTCCGGTAAGTTTGCCTGGAATAATGGCAAGTTTCCCGAGTTCACTGAACCTGACCCGAGTTACCACGGCCTGAAATACTGGGAAGCATTCGGGAATTTCCCGGGCCTTGGCAATGTTGCGTTTGTCTTTAAAATCCGGGTCTCACTCATGAGAGACACCGGGGCCGTGCTCAGCCCGTTCAACGCCTGGCTCTTCCTGATCGGTCTTGAGACACTCCACCTGAGGGTCCCCCGTCACTCGGAAAATGCGCTTGCAGTTGCCAGGTTCTTAGAAAAGCATCCAAAGGTGGCATGGGTAAACTACCCGGGACTCCCTGCCAACCCCAACCATGAGCTCACGAAGAAGTACCTTACAGGTGGATACGGACCCCTTGTCGGTGTCGGCATAAAAGGGGGAGAGACAGCGTCGAGAAAATTCATCGACAGCCTCAAGCTCTTCAGCAACCTTGCCAACATCGGGGACTCTAAGAGCCTTGTGATCCACCCGGCGTCAACGACTCACCAGCAGCTCACCGTTGAAGAACAGAAAAAGACCGGAGTTACTCCCGATGCGGTCCGGCTTTCGATTGGTACCGAAGACATTGAGGATATCATCGCGGATCTTGAACAGGCACTTGCCGTGATATAATGAACCCAGTTGCCGTCAGACCCTCGGATACTATCCATGACATTCTCGCAGAGATCTCTGCTTTACGGGACGGTGTGTGTAGATGATCAAAGGGTCTGTGGGCATGGTAACAACACAATACTATCACCATTCCTCCCCGCTCGTACTGGAGAGCGGGGATAGCCTTCCCACTGTTACTATTGCGTACGAGACATACGGTAAACTGAACCGGGATCGCAACAACGCCATTTTGATCTGTCATGCCCTCTCGGGCGATGCCCATATCGCGGGATTTTTAGAAGGCGAAGACAAGCCCGGATGGTGGGATGCAATAGTCGGACCGGGTAAGGCATTTGATACCGACCGGTATTTTATCGTCTGCTCGAACGTAATAGGCGGATGCAAAGGATCGACCGGGCCATCGTCGATCAATCCGCAAACGGGAAAACCGTACGGTGCAAAATTTCCCGTCATAACTATCAGTGACATGGTACATGCCCAGAAATTCCTCATCGATCATCTCGCAATCCCGCAGCTCTACGCGGTTGCCGGCGGATCGATGGGCGGCATGCAGGCGCTCCAGTGGACAGTCAGCTACCCCGACATGATGAAAAAAGCGATCGTGATCGCGGCGACCGGTTACTCCACGCCCCAGCAGATCGCGTTCAATGAAGTGGGACGTAAAGCAATCATCTCGGACCCGGAATGGAATGGCGGGAATTATTACGATACGAAATCGTACGATGCGCCGGGCCCGGTCAAGGGTCTTGCCCTTGCACGGATGGTCGGCCACATCACGTATCTTTCCGACGAGTCGATGCACGCGAAGTTCGGGCGCTCGCTCCAGTCCAAAGACCGGATCGGGTTTGACTTCTCGACTGATTTTGCTATCGAGAGTTACCTCCATCACCAGGGCGACACGTTCACCCAGCGGTTCGATGCGAATTCGTATCTCTACATAACAAAAGCGATCGATTACTTCGACCTGACACACGATGGCTCGCTGGTAAAGGGACTTACTGGAGTAAAGGCGGGATTCCTCGTAATCTCGGTCTCTTCCGACTGGCTTTATCCTCCCTACCAGTCACTGGAGATCGTGTCAGCCCTCACCGCAAATGAACGGGAGGTCCGGTACAGCGAGATCCGTTCCAACTATGGTCACGACGGGTTCCTCTTAGAAGCAGGTCAGGTCAACTACCTGATTGCGCAGTTCCTCTCACGGACCGTTGTCAGCGATGTGATGATACGGGATGTCCCGACGATTGAAGAGGGTGCGACAACCGCAGTGACCGCACGCCGGATGATCAACCTCGAGGTCAATCATCTGCCGGTATTGTCAGGAGACGGCCATCTTGTAGGTATTGTGACGTCGTGGGATATTGCAAAAGCCGTTGCGAAGAATTTCCTCTGGCTTGATGAGATCATGTCGAAGAACGTGCATACAACCACACCGGATGAACCGATTGAAGCTGCCGCAAAGAAGATGGAGGAGCACTCCATCTCGGCCCTGCCGGTGGTCGATGCCGATCAGCGCCTGATTGGTCTTATCACCAGCGATGCGATCAGCATCCTTGTCGGGAGAGGGAACTCGTGAGGATCCTCTCCATCCATGCCACGTCGATGTGGTACCATGCCACCCAGAAGACCAAACTGGCAGAACCTGTCACTACACACGAGGACCGGATGGAGGAATGTGTTGTCCTCTTCTGCTGTGTTGAGAAACTCGATGAGAAAAATCCCGGTAATGTGATTGTAAGTGCTGCAAAAAATGTCCGAAAGCGACTATCGACCCTCGGGGTGAACCGGGTGTTGATCTACCCGTATGCCCACCTGACAAGCACCCTCGGTTCCCCACAGGTGGCCCTTGCAATCCTCACGGGACTTGAAGACAACCTTCGTGCAGAATCCGTGGAAGTGAAGCGGGCACCATTTGGGTGGTACAAAGAATTTGAGATCCGGGGCAAAGGTCACCCGCTCGCGGATCTCTCGATGACGATCTGCCCCTACGAGGGAACGGAATGCGACTTCACCTGCCCGTACTGCCATCACCCGTTTAAAGAAGCAGATGCCGTGCATGTCTGCCAGCAGTCCGCCAGTTGTACCGGCACTAGTTCCGGAAATGGAGGTAAAAATGACTGAATCAACTGAAATACCCGGCAAAGGTAATGGTAAAGCGCTCCTCCTGCTTGGTTGTCCGGAAGCACCGGCCCAGCAGGCAATTGCCCTGTACCTTGCGTACCAGCTTCGCTCGCACGGATCGGAACTCCTTATCACCGGCAACCCATCGGTGCTGAACCTGCTTAAGGTCTCTGACCCGGAGAAGCACTATATCGGGGAGATGAAAGTGCTTGAGAAGTGCATCGAAGAGATCGTCGAGAAACGCCGGGCTGCTGATCTCTGCGTGGTCTGTGCGCATAATGATGCGGCGATAGCATACGCGGCAACAATGCGTCACCTCCTGCCTCAGAGCCGGCTTGTGGTAATCATCTTCGGCAAGGATCCCGAACCGCTCGCGGCCTCGATTGATTTCCCGTGCGAGAAGATCGTAGAAAAAGCAGTGCACAACCCGATGCAACTGAAGGCAAAGGTCAACGAGGTGTTCGGATGGGCTGCATCGAGAACCTGAAGTACGAGATGATCCTCCCGCTCGGGGCGTCCTTTAAGGAATGCCGGGAGTACGTGGAGAAGAATTTTGCCGAAGTCTGGTATGTCGATCCCGGCTACAAGCTCTTCGATGAGTACATCATAGGCCTCCCGCCGATTGCGCTCGGGCTTGATGGGGGAAAGATCGTATTTCCGTATACCAAACCCTGCCACGGGACGTACCTCCTGCGGATTGAAGATACAGACGAAGCGGATCGCGTCCGTAAAACTGCGAGAAAGAAAAAATAACCGGTGAAATAACTTCATGAAAAAACAATGGCTTGTCCGTTATTCTGAAATATTTTTAAAATCCGATCCGGTTCGCCGGCAGTGGGAAAATGTACTCATAGCAAACATCATCGAAGTAATGCCGGGCATCCATGTAAGAAACGAGCGGGGGCGCATCTGGCTCGACGGGGATGTGAAACCCGATCTGTTGAAAAAGGTTTTCGGGATTGTATCGTTTTCCGAAGTCGAACACATAAAACTTGACGAGATAGAATCCAGTCTTCCGGATTATTGTCGAAGGCATGGGATTGACAAGGCAAAAACATTTGCAATTAAAATGAAGCGGGTTGGCACTCATTCTTTCAGCTCGAACGATAAGGCGATCGAATACGGCAACCTGCTCCGTTCAGAATTCCCGCACCTTAAAGTGAATCTCGCCAACCCGGACAAAGAGATCCATATCGAGATCCGGGATAAAGAGGCCTATCTTTACGATAACGTGACAAAAGGTGTAGGTGGACTCCCGCTGGGTGTCGAAGGCACCCTTGTCGCACTGGTGTCGGGAGGTATCGACTCCCCCGTTGCAGCGTGGATGATGATGAAGCGGGGGTGCCGGATCATCCCGCTCTTTGTTGCGCTCGACACATTCCTTGATGAGACCACGATCGCCCGGGCCAGGCGAGTTGTTGAGCAACTGGCACAGTACCAGCCCGGCATCGAACTGACGGTGATTGCTGACTCATATCTTGCGCATGCAAAAGCTGAGCTCGTAAGCCGGCATCTTGAGAAGTACACCTGCATCTTCTGCAAGCGCCGGATGTACCGGGTGGCAACCGCCTATGCAAACCGGGTAGGGGCAAAAGGGATCGTGACCGGTGAATCCATCGGGCAGGTTGCAAGCCAGACCCTTGACAATCTTGTTGTTCTCACTGATGCCGCAGAGATCCCCATCTATCGTCCACTCATCGGGTTTGACAAGGAAGATACCATACAGGTTGCCCGGCAGATAGGGACATTTTCGGAATCCACGTCATCGGCATCCGGGTGCAAAGCGGTACCCGGCGGACCGTCAACGAAAGCAAAATTAGAGACAATCCGGGAGATTGAAAATAATCTGAAAGCCACCGGCATACCCATTCCGGGCTGATTTTTTAGGGCATATTTTCCTAAAAAAAGAATAAAACAAATCTTTTTTGCTATTTTTTATCCAGGGGACCATAATTATTCCCGATAGTACATCCTCATCATCAGTGCCGACTACAACCCAAAGGCAGTAACTACTAAATACGTTCAGGATTCAGGTACGGTTGTTTACCTGCGGAGAGATTCTTTGAAATGAGATACGTGAGAGAGTTTGGGATATTTCTAATCTTACTCATTATCTGTGGATTCCTGCTCTTATCCGTATACAATAATGTAGAATCAACAACCATTTCCCAGCTCAATTCCGTGCAGATGGTTCATGCCAAACAGGCTGCTAACAGCATCGAACGATTCTTTTCTACCTACAATAATACCCTGTCATTCCTTGCGGAAAATAATCACATCATCACTATGGATCCGGAAGGACGGGTGCTGATAAAGGAATTTTTCGTCCGGCATTCAGAGGATATTGCATCCATAACCCGCGTAGACAAGAATGGGATTATTCTCTATACCTACCCGTACGAATCCTCAACCGGGGCAAACATCTCGTCCCAGGCTCATGTCCGGAAGTCCATAACCGAGCAACGGGTTGTAATCAGTGATGTATTTACCGCAGTCCAGGGGTTCCGGACGGTTGCCTTTGCCATGCCGGTGTTTAAGAACGGCACGTATGATGGCAGCCTCACCATACTGATTCCGTTTAAGCAGTTAACCCAGAAAGATCTTGAATCGATCAGGCTCGTCAATACAGGATATGCATGGGCGATCAGTCAGAAAGGGACCATCCTTTACACCCCGTATCCAGATTTGATTGACCATTCTGCCTTTACAGTGTATAACAAGTCGCCGACTGCCATTTCATTTATATCAGAGGCGGTGAACGGTAAGCCCGGCATCTCGTCCTACACGATCGAAACAACACGGACAAGTAATGACGGCCCGGAAAAATTCCAGGCTGCATATTACCCGGTAATGATTGGCGATACCCACTGGTCGATCATTGTTGCAACTCCCGAGCGTGAGATCCTCAGTACCCTTCAGGGGTTCCGCAATAATCTCATCATCATTTCAGGAATTCTGGTCATTTCCCTGTTCTTCTTTGCCTATTATACTACCCGGGCGTGGGGGATTGTAAAAGAGGAGGAAAAACGGAGAACTGCTGAAAAGGCGTTACGGGAAAGCGAACGGAATTATCGTTCCATGCTTGAAAACATGCAGGAAATATTTTACCGGAGTGACAAGGAGGGGAATCTTATTATGATCAGTCCCTCTGGTGTTGCATTACTGGGATATTCCTCCCGTGAAGAAATGCTGGGTAAAAAGATCTCATCGTTTTATGCAGATCCAGAGGACAGGGAGAAATTCCTGCAGACAATAAAAGAAACGGGATCGATTACCAATTTTGAAACACGACTGAAAAAGGCTGATGGGACGGTCATGACGTTTCTTGCAAGCAGCCATATATACACAGATGCCGGGGGAAATCCTCTCGGGATTGAGGGAACACTGAGGGACATCAGTGATCGTAAACGAACCCAGGTGGAGTTGCACCTCAAGAGCGAGGAGCTCAGTGCTGCATATGAGGAGATGACTTCAACTGCTGAAGAGCTGAGGCAGAATTATGATGAACTCCATAAGAGTCAGCAGGCGCTGCAACAGTCAAGGAAGAAACTGAACCTCTTAAACACTATCACATTCCAGGATATCCAGAACGCGCTTTTCAGTCTTGAAGGATATATTGAACTGCAAAAAGTACTTCCAATGGATGAACGAGCCGGCGCCTACGTAAAAAAAGAGAAAGAGGTGGCGGCAAAAATATCAAACTCGCTCGCGTTTGCCAGGATTTACCAGGATCTCGGGATTAGGCCTCCCCTTTGGCAGAATGTCAATCAGACCTTACTATTTGCTATCTCACATCTTGATATATCAAAAATTTCCCGCAAGGATGACGTAGACGGTCTGGAGATCTATGCTGATCCCATGTTAGAGACCGTCTTTTTCAATCTTGTCGAAAATGTGACGAAGCATGGAAAAACCGCAACAGAAATTTCCTTCTATTACAGTGAAACAACCGACAATCTCATATTATTCTTTGAAGATAACGGTGCAGGAATTCCGGATGGGGAAAAAGAAAAAATATTTGAACGAGGATATGGTTCACAGAAGGGCATGGGATTATTCCTTGCACAGGAAATACTCGGCATCACCAATATTTCCATTAAGGAGACTGGGGTGTATGGCCAGGGTGCCCGTTTCGAAATTACCGTGCCGAAAGATGAATTCCGGTTTATAGATCGGGAAAGTCGCCGGTAACTCCGGTTTTTCGCTCGTATTCCCCTTGAATCTCCATGACCTCACTACCGGATAAATGGATTCCTCACACGTTATGGATGCCTGAAGAGGACGGGCATGATATGGAGTACAGCTCAAAAGTTCATCATTTGATATCCACCTTATTCTCCATGCTTTTCGCTCATATGGCCTTACCGGTTCCCTCACAAGAATGAACTGCTGGAAGCCGATTACATTGGCCGGGTCACACAATCCACTATCAGGTTTTCACGGCCAGCATGCATCTGAAGCGCTGGGAGAAAATTGAAAAATCATATCCGGATAAAAAATAAGATTATGCCTCGATGGCAGCGCTGTCATAGACGCGGGTCATGTACCGTGCCTGGAAAACAGTAAACAGCGGGGCGAGGACGAGAATAATCAGGATCCCTGCCGCAATAAAACCGAGGAGGGCAATGTTACCGCCACCCATCATGTAGAGGCTGATCCCTCCAATCAGGATGAGACCAAAGATAATGATACAGATCGGGATGGCAACAACAATGGTAACAAGGATCAGGGCGACGATGTAATTGATCCAGCCAATCTTTTTGATTGTTTCAAAAATTGCACTGAAGTTGAATGCTTCGGAAAAATTCCCCATGCGGGCAAAGCGGATGGCTGCCACCGGCATGATGATACCGATTATGATCTCAATGACATATAGTAACAGCGTAAGTCCCAGGTTGGGAGACCAGTTCGCCATAGTAGCAGCGCTCATTTTCCCCTGCACTACAGTAAGCAGCATACCCCCGTAAATAAATGCCCAGATGATTATCATGGGAATCGCATAGATAAGCCCCACAATTATCAGCTTAAGACCATCAACGAACAAGGTGCCCCACCGGTCTACTTCCGGTGCGGGGGTTGCTCCCCGGTAAATCCTCATGACATAGCCGTTCAAGGGAATACCGAGACAGATGATCGCTACAATCAGTTTCATCCAGCGGCTGATATTGGAAAAAACGCCATCTTTTGTATAGTGCAGGGCATCGTCTAACAAGTTACCGTAATCCATGGTCTTACCTTCGTATCTGTTTGTGACAGGAGACGGATAAAAATAGCGCTGAAGGAAAATAGTTATTCCCGGTTTAGGAAAAATTACGGACCATAATTATTACAAAAAATGCACGGTCACTATCTTTAAATAATTCCCATTACATCCTCTAGACATACACACAACACACTCCAGAGATCGTAAGGTGACGTATTATGGCAACAGATATGAAAATCCCGATAAACTACGCAGAAGCATCCGAGACACTGAAAAAATATCTCAAACTCAGTGGCTCACCAGTCGCGTTCCGGTTTGCGACAAAAAAGGAAGATATACCGGCAGGCATGGAAGCATTTGACAAGACCATCCGGCACTGCTCGATGGTTGGCCTTGCACGAAAAGAAGGGAAGATCTTCTATTCTACCGCAGAAAAACACGAATGCAATGGCGGTGCCTGGTCGCTGGGTCTTAGGGAGATCACTGAAAGCTTAAAAACCGGTGATTTCTACTACAAACTCGGAAAATTCGAAAGTTCAGCTTCCTGCAAGCGAACCATTGACCGGGTCGCTCACCTGCACCCGGGCGACACGTATGCAACCATGTATGCCCCGCTTGAAAAGACACCGTTCGATCCACAGGTCATCGTGATCATTGCGACACCGTGGGCGATGCTGAAACTTTCCCAGAGCGCCCTCTTCCGGCTGGGTGGAAAGATACAATCCGAATTTGCCGGCATCCAGTCTGTCTGTGCGGATGCCTGCGCCCAGACCTACCTCACCGGCCACGTGAACTTCTCGCTGGGCTGTGACGGATCAAGGAAGTTCTCCGGTATCGATGATGGCGAGCTGGTCATAGGTATACCGGCCGAGCTGCTTCCGGAGATTACAGAATCGTTAAAAATTGTCGCCGCTGCACCGGGTTCAAAACCCGGCGCAAAGTGAGTAGTAGCCAAATCTCTTTTTTATCGCGATAAGCCGGTATCCGCAGACGGCTTCTTGTCCGGGGCAGGCACCGGTAAATGTGTTTCCGAGAAAATATCACTCCTTTCCCAGCCTAAATGCACACGGAGGAAAGAACCATGAGGATCAATTCTGTTCACAAAAACCAGATGATTCCGATCGCCACAAGCATAGAGGTACATGAAAATGGCAAAGCCATTTTCATAGTAAAAAAGTTCAGAGAATTTTTGCACCGGCTGTCGGACCCGGTTTGCATTCAAAGATTTCCGTTATCTTCACAATGATGAGCGACCGGGCCGGTAATGCCGGGTTCTTGATGTTGATCTTTGCTTTCATAGCATCGTATTCCTTGCCGCTGGTCTTGATCGCAGCCACCCCCTTGCACTGGAAACAACCTTTGATATCCGGCCCCCAGACAAAGAATGCAATTTTGGGATTCGTCCGGATATTTGAAAGAGTCTTATTCATGAAATTGTCTACGAACCAGACTGTTTCATCGTCCACAAGTTCAGCAATTCCCAGCGGAATCACATTGGGCGTGCCATCTTTGGTTGCCGTAGCAACAGGGAAGACCTTCATCTTTGAGAACGCTTCCTTCATATCAGCGGTTAACTTGACCATTGTACATCACCTTATTTGTCCTCATGGTTTCATTGCGTATAAACATATTGCTCAATTATTCTTTTAGTGCACTATCCCCGGACCGGGAAAAACCGGAAAATTACCCGTAATAGTTAAAAATAAATGGTTTACGGTCTATCGAAACCCTTTCACAATACACGCTTATATCTTTGTTATTGAGGAATGTGACTCTGCATGGGGTTTAATCCGAGGAAAATAACACAACCGGATTAAATAAAAAAGATTTACTTCATAGCCCCATCGGATTTTTATGGTAATATCCCGAATAATTTAGAACAAAAAAACCTGTATCTTTTCGATTTTCGATTTTGTTGATTAATAAAAAATACTCACATCTGGTGGCACACATTGATCTCTATTCTCTATGTTGATGATGAACCCGCTCTTCTTGAGCTTGGAAAAACATATCTTGAAAAGAGTGGGTTGATCACGGTTGAAACATCAAATTCTGTTGCCGATGCAAAGGTGCGACTCGCTGAATGCTGCTATGACGCAATCATCTCTGATTACCAGATGCCCGTGACAAATGGCATCGAGTTCCTCAAGTACATCCGGATCAATTACGGTGATCTCCCCTTCATCCTTTTTACCGGAAGGGGACGCGAGGAAGTGGTGATCGAAGCACTCAATCTCGGTGCCGATTTTTATCTCCAGAAAGGAGGTCGCCCGGCACCGCAGTTTGCCGAGCTTGAGCACAAGATCAAGCAGGCGGTTCACCAGAAACGGTCGGAGCGGCGTATCAACGAATCTGAAGAGCGGTACAGCACCCTGTTTGAGAACGCAAGCGATGCTATCTTCCTGATAGATGGGGGGGTGTATATAGATTGCAATAAAAAGGCGCTTGAATTTTTTGACTGCACCCGCGAACAACTGATTGGATCCCGCCCATGCGATCACTCTCCATCCGGTCAGCCGGATGGTATCTCTTCTGCTGAAAAAAGCCACACGCTGCTGGAGGCAGTGATTAGCGGTGCGCCCCGGATATTTGAATGGCGCCACCAGCGGATGGATGGCAGGGAATTCGATGTCGAGATCAGCCTTAATCGGCTGGATGTAACGGGTCGGAATCTTGTACTGGCAATCCTGCGGGATGCACGTGAGCGCAAACAGGTGGAGTACGCACTTCGTGAATCCGCCCAGCGTATGACAAACATCATCAGTTTCCTTCCTGATGCCACTTTTGCAATTAATACTGAAGGAAGGGTAATCGCATGGAACCGGGCAATGGAGGAGATGACCGGGATTCCTTCGGATGCGATTATCGGCAAGGGGGATTATGAATATTCACTCCCGTTTTACGGTGAACGCCGGCCGGTTTTAATCGATCTGATACTTTCCCGGGATGAGACGATAACTTCTCACTACGCCACGATCGAAGCGGATGGTACGAATCTTATTTCAGAGATTTATGTACCCGGCCTCTATTCAGGAAGAGGCGCTCATATCTGGTTCACTGCATCCCCGCTCATCGATTCCCACGGAAATGTCATCGGGGCAATCGAATCCATCCGGGATATTACTGCAAGAAAAAACCGCGAGAACGAACTCCGTGCGTCGTATGAACAGATCTCTGCAATGGAAGAGGAACTCCGCAGCAATCTTGAGGAACTGGTAGTACAGGAACGGGTAGTAGCGGAGAGTGAAGCAAACTACCGGGCGCTCTTTTCTGCCATGGTTGAGGGACACGCGGTCAACGAACTTGTGTATGACAGAAACGGCAAACCCGTTGAATACCGTATTCTCCAGGTGAATCCGGCGTTTGAGAAGATCTTCAACATTCCCCGCGATACCGCGATTGGCAGGAATAGCCGTGATGTATTTGGCGGTGATGAACCAAAGGCCCTCGCGTTGTATGCGGATGTAGTTCGGACCGGAACTTCGCAATTCTTCGATGTCTGGCATCCCCCGATGAAAAAATATTTAGCGATCTCTGTGTATTCTCCCAGAAAAGGAATTTTTGCTACAGTATTTGAAGATATTACCGACCGCAGACAGAAGGAACAGGAACTTCGTGCAGCCTATGAACAGGTTGCAGCAATGGAAGAAGAACTGCGCAATAATTTTGAGGAACTGGCGTCACGGGAACAGGCACTGCGTATCAGCGAAGAGCACTACCGCCAGATCGTCGACACGGCAAATGAGGGCATATGGTCCGTGGATGAAGAATTGAGAGCCACATTTGTCAACCCCCGCCTCACTGAAATGCTGGGGTATTCTCCGGCTGAAATCCTCGGAAAACCCATTGGGGATTTCATGCATGTGGGAGAGATGTCGGATCATGCTGAAAAGATCCGGCTCAGGCGCACAGGTGCAGGTTCTGTATACGAACGACAGTTCTGCAAAAAAGACGGGGCTCCTCTCTGGTGCCTTGTATCGGCAACTCCTCTTCTGGATGCCGGGGGAATGTTCAGGGGCTCGTTTGCCATGCTCACTGATATCACGGCACGGAAAATTGCCCGGCAGCAACTCATGCAAAAGAACCAGGAGCTGAATGCAGCAAACGAACAGATGGCAGCTGCATTTGAAGAACTGAAGTCAACCGAGGAATCGTTGCTGGTACAGAACCGGGAACTGGAGCTGCAGCGGGAAACGGTCAGGAGATCGGAACAGGCGCTGCAGATCGCAAACCGTAAACTCAACCTGATGTCAGGTCTAACGCGCCATGACGTGGTGAACCAGCTGATGGCACTGAACGGTTACATGGAATTATCGGCAGAATTTGCGCAGGATCCAAAATTGCACCAGATGATAAAAAAAGAACAGACCATAGTCGAGATGATCCACCAGCAGATCCTGTTCACCAAAGAGTATGAGGATATGGGGGTGAACGCACCGGTATGGCAGAATCTCCGTACTACAGTGATGAGCGCTGCTGCAGGTCTTGACCTGACCGGTATCCACCTGAGTGTGATGTCGGATAATCTTGAGATCTATGCTGATCAACTGCTCATAAAGGGATTTTATAACTTAATGGATAATACTCTCCGCTATGGAAAAACCGTATCGGAAATCACGATCTCCTGTAAGGAAAATGAGGGAGGGCTGATCATCGCGTATACCGATAATGGCGTTGGGATAGACGCAGATGCCCGGCCCCATCTCTTTAAGAGAGGATTTGGGAAACAAACGGGTCTTGGTCTGTTTTTTACCCGGGAAGTTCTTGGGATAACCGGGCTTTCCATTACCGAGGCGGGTATACCGGGTAAAGGCGTCCGGTTCGAGATTGCGGTACCGAAAGGGGAGTATCGTATCCCAAATACACAACAACAGTCCGCATAATTTCTCTTCTCAAAGTTTTTTATTACCTTCACTGCAGTTCAACAGCGTCGCTATCAGCTTTGCGAATTCAGGGAAAAAGGGGAAACCGGGTAAAACCGCATGAATACCTGCCAAAAACCTACAGGTTATTCCACTCATTCAAGAGTGCGCCGGTACGTAGCAATACCCAGCATCATTGCTGCAAGCGAGAAGATACACAAGGCAATAAGATCCATGCCGATAACATCGAGCCCCTGTCCTCTGAGGATGATGCTCCGGAGTGCATGCACAGCATAATATTCCGGGTTGATTATCGTAATCCAGCGCAGCCAGTCCGGCATACCGATGACCGGGTAGAATGCACCGCTGGTCATGAACAGGATCAGGTTAAAAAATGCCGACATGGAGGCGTACTCCTGCTGGTTGGAGAACCGGGACGCCATTGAGACCATGAAACTGGTAATCCCGATGCTGGTGATGAACAACACAAGCAGGACCATAAAAAAATCCTGCGTGGTCTGGAGTATGATTCCGGTGATCAGGAGATCGACAACAAAGATCACAAAACCCGACAGGAACGCCCTGACGGTACCGCTTGCGATCATGCCCATGATGATGCTCGAACGCTTCACCGGAGTTACGAAGTACCCTTCGATGATACCCATCTCACGATCCTTGATAAGCGCGATACCCCCGCCCATCATCGTGGTCATAAAGATCGCCATCACAATGACACCGACGCCAAAGAACTGGATGTATTTGATATCGCCATAAATTTTGTTTATTTCGACTTTATTGTGGGAGCCTGATTGTACGAGTGCTGTATTCACCCCGGAAATTATGATGGAAGGTGTCACCGAATCGGAACTGTCCACATAGAGGCGCATCGGGCGATTAAGAAAGTTCGGCGAGGGTAAGATAAGGACCCCGCTCACTTTTCCGGCCTGCAATGCCCGTTTGGCTTTCAGTTCATCGGTGTATATCGCGACATCGAAGGTGGGGGGATTGTCTGACTGGGCCTGGTGTTTAAGATTATCAACAAACGTGGTAAACAGGGGTATATCCTCGTTATAGGGCTCTTCCTGCACAATAGCAATCGAGACATGGGTAATCGTTCCCCCCATCGCATTGCCAAAGATCACGAGATACATGATCGGCATTAACAGGGTAAAGATGATCACGAACGGGTTGCCGAGGAACTTCTTGAAATCCCGCTTGAAGATCGCAATTGCGCCTTTGATCATCAGGAGCGCCTCCCGCCATGTGGGCCATCGCTTCCCCCGCCATCGCTCAGGTTCTTACCGGTAAGGTAGATGAAGACGTCTTCTAACGAGGGGGACCGGATAGAGATTGAGATCATGGTTACCGAATAGCGATCGAAGATAGCAAGAATCGCCGGTAGGATAGTGTTCCCGTTTTTTGCCGTTATAAAGAGTCTCTCCTCTTTTACTTCAGCGGATAAGACAAGATTGTGTTCACGGATTGCTGATAGGACGCGATCATCCATCCGGTCATAACCTATCTCAATAAGATCGCCGGCAGGAAGTAAAAGACGCAGGTTATCCATGGTGTCTAACGAGATGAGCCACCCCCGGTCTACAAACGCAATCCGGCCGCAGAGTTTCTCGGCTTCGTCCATGTAATGCGTGGTTAAGATGATGGTTGTATTTTCCTTGTTCAGGGTCTCGATCTGCTGCCAGACCTCCCGGCGGGATTCAGGATCAAGACCTATGGTCGGTTCGTCAAGAAACAGGATCAGGGGGCGGTGGATGAACGCCCTTACGATCTCGAGCTTCCGCTTCATCCCCCCGGAAAAAGTCTGCACTTTCATGTAGGCCCGGTCAGTGAGACCGACCATGGCCAATAGTTCCCCGATGCGGGCCGGCAGGATGCGATCATCGACATCTTCTAACTTACCATAGAACTCTAAATTATCGTACGCCGTTAGTTCATTATCCAGCGTGCTGTTCTGGGGACAGACCCCGATAATTCTCCGGATATTTTCCGGATCCTTGGTGATCTCATACTCCCCGACAAAGGCTGTTCCCGACGACGGACTGAGCAGGGTTGTCAGAATACGGATTAAGGTACTTTTTCCTGCACCGTTCGGGCCCAGCAGGCCGAAAATTTCTCCCCGTTTTACATCGAATGTGATATCATCGACCGCTTTTACGGTCCGTTGCTTGTCCTGGAAGGTTTTCGTGAGATGTTCAATCCGGATAACGCAACCTTCCGCAGAACAACGGCCTCCGCTGTCAGGATGCAGGAGTGATTCCTGTTCATCGGGGCGTGCAGAAGGGGCTCTCATAAAGTTAATAAAAAATACTTGGGATCTGGTAGCACTTAATGTATGGGGAATGTACGATGGTCGTATGCTTCCCCCCAATCGCTTCTCTTATCTCCCTTCCCGCGCAATTTAGTGTGTATGATGCACGAGCCGCCGGTAAAAAAGGTCCTCTTCTGGTGTGAGCAGTGCAATGTGCCGCTGGTTGCAAAGAGCTGTTCGTGCGGAGGCGAAGGTAAAAAGATCGAACTGCTCCAGCCGTACGATGTCCGCCCGGCCCTTGCTGCAGATATGCTGCTGGTCAAAAAACTCCTGCAGGAGCGGTTCGGCAATGTCCCGCTGGCAAAAATACTTCTCTTTAACAAGACCGGCGGGGTTGACCGGGCAGACCTGGTGATCATGCATGGCGAGCGGCTCGGCTGGCTAACGTTCGATCCCGTATCGCGAAAATTCAGCTTCGACTTATCACCTGAAGCACTCCAGTTCATCCTCCCCCATGCCACCAAGGGTATCGTGGATCTCGACACCCACACGAATGTCCGGCAGGAGCAGGGACGCGTTGGCGGCAAACGGATCGCGCTCAAAATCCCCGTGCCCGAGGGAACGGTCATTGTAAAATATAAAAACAAGTTCGGCACCGGCATGGTAAAAGAAGGGTCCATCAAGGTCAAAGAGCTCATCAGCGTTACGCCCCGTACCCCGAAAAATCCCGGCTGGGATGTGGCTATCGAGAAGAACAAATTCCACTTGAAAAACCTTGAACGCCACGCGATCCGGGCGATCAAGCAGCACATCGCGGATCGCCCGACAGCGAATGTCTCATTCTCCGGGGGAAAGGACAGCACCGCAGTCCTCCATATTGCAAGGAAAGCCGGCGTGACGAAAGCGTTTTTTATCGATACCGGTCTTGAATTTCCCGAGACGATCGCATTTGTCGAAGCGCAGGGAGTCGAGATCATCAGGAAAGCCGGCGACTTCTGGCAGGCAGCAGAAAAGGCAGGACCCCCGGGTAAGGACAACCGCTGGTGCTGCAAACTCCAGAAACTCCACCCGCTCAAACTCTATCTCGCGGATGTCGGTCCCTGCGTCACGGTGCAGGGCAACCGCTGGTATGAGTCATGGAACCGGGCGGGACTTGACGAGACCAGCCAGAATCCGGCAAATCCGCTCCAGCTCAACATATCGCCCATCCGG
>JBAZQT010000125.1:0-3042 GCA_041645055.1 Methanoregula sp.
TGAACCCATCCATCTCCGGCATAATAATATCGGATAGAACCATAGCAGGGCGATCAATTTTGATCTGTTCCAATGCATCAATGCCATTTACCGCAAGGACTACCCGGTACCCTTCATTTTCAAGGATGTGGCGCAGATATTCTGCCTGGGTCCTGCTGTCTTCGACAACAAGAATCTTCATGGGACTTTTTTGAGAATTACCGTTCATATCATTCCTGGATCCTGCACAAGGGGATATTCAGCACTCATTTTAATATTCTCCACGGAGCAATTCATAAATTACCGATGAAAATCTTTCCTTCTCAAAACCACTTTTTTCCATGTAAACATCCGCCCCGACAGCGATTCCGTGTGCCCGGTCCTCTTTAGTGTCAAGTGATGTGACCAGCACAACCGGCAGGTGGGAAAGCCGGGTGTCGGCACGGATCTTTTCTGTCAGGGTAAAGCCATTCATCCGTGGCATATCAACATCTGACACGACCATATCAAACTCATCTTCCTTAAGCATTGCGAATGCTTCCATTCCATCGCGTGCGGTCATCACATCGTGACCTTCCTGTTCAAGTATGTTTGCAAGGAACGTCCGGGATGTAACAGAATCTTCGACAACGAGAATTCGCCCCGAAATTGCAGGATCGCGTTTCTGGTATGATAGGGGATGTTCGGTTTTGATTGCTTCCTGGATGAGTTCGATAGGATCAAGTACAATAGCCACCGTCCCATCTCCAAGAATTGCAGCCCCGGTGATACGTTTTACCCTGCGTAGCTGACTGCCAAGGGGTCGCACAACAATTTCCTGCACCTGTAACACTTCATCCACCATACAGGCAATCTGTCCTGCCCCGTAAGCAATAACAATGATCGGAATCGCCGATGGTATTTCAGAAGTATGATGATATTTACTAATCCCAAGGGCATCAGTAAGCCGGATTAAGCTGATTAACTCACCATTGAGGTTTATTGTCGGACGGTTGTCATGGAAGATGAGAGCATCCGGCTTTGCCCGGAAGACCTGCCGGACCTGCTTCATGGGAAGGACATACCGGTGATTGCCGGATCGCACGACAACTCCGCGAAATGTTGCAAGCCTTACAGGGACTTTCATCGTGATACTGGTTCCTTTCCCCAATTGCGATGCAAGGATCACATTCCCACCTAGACGCGTTACCGTATCTTCAACAATTGCAAGACCCAGACCTCGTCCTGATATGTCCGTGGCATCAGGTTTTACGGAAAGCCCGGAGCGGAAGATTAACCATATTGCTTCTTCATCAGTCAGTTTTCCGGCATCGATGGCAGTGATGATCCCATTTTTTACTGCTGCGTTCCGCACATTATTACAGTCGATACCCGCACCATCATCTGATACCTCAATACCTACATTACTGCCGGAATGGGGGATAATCCGGATCCGAACGATACCTCGTTCGGGTTTATGTTGTTCCTCCCGGATATCGGGATACTCAATGCCGTGATCGATACTATTATTGATCAGGTGCATTAAGGGATCTTTAAGCGATTCAAGGATACGACGGTCCATCTCAATCTCTTCACCTTCAATCACGAGGTCGACTTTTTTTCCGGTGCTGCGAGAATACTCCCGCACAAATCCTGAAAAGGGTAACAGGATTTCAGATATCGGTACCAGTACCGCATCGTGGATCAGATCAGCTATCTCAGATGTGCTTGTTTCGAGTGCGGACCGGTCCAGCTCTGTTGCACGGATGTGAGCCCCCAGGTCGTGCCTGAGATAGGCCATGAATTCCCGGTCATATTCTAAGAACTCAAGCATGTGGAGGAGTGGTACAACTAGATCCGGGGGAAGTGTGGTTTTTTTAGTTCCAGCAATAGCTTCCCTGAGTAAATAGAGATCAGATGAGACCAGGGCATGGTTCCAGCGCCACTGGGCGAACCGGGTCATCATCTCCTCAAGCTCCCGCATCCTGTGGGTGATAAAGAGTCTTGTTGTGAGAAGATCATCAGAGCCTGCGATCAAACGGTCGAGTTTGTGCGCAGAAATCCTGACCGTGGCACTGCTTTCGGTTTTTTTACGTTGTCCATCTTCATAATTTGAAGGATGGACCGGAAACGACCCCGGTGCAACAGGCCGGTTTTTCTCTGAAGATCCCGGTGAAAAAGAACCACGGTCCATGAAAGCATCAGCACCGGGTCCAGCGGATGCTACAACGCGAATTACAGGTGATGTGTGTGGGGATGTAATATCATGAGGTCTTATGTCGCTTTTTAGGTGCTGCTCTTCACTTTTTTTTGGTGCAAGCAGTCTCCGGATCGCGGTAATGATTTCCGCTGAACCTGACGGCGAAGCGGGTAAACCCTGAAGATGTGCCCGTATTACTTTGAGGGCATTGTGGAAGATATCAAATGCATCGGCATCGGGACAAAAGTTCCCTTTTTTGATTGCGGCAAAGACATTTTCAAGGTTCTGGCAGACCAGTTCGATCTCTTTTAAGTTAACTGCCCGTGAAGCTCCCTTTAAACTATGGATTGTCCGAAAAACCCTCTCGGTTACCTGTGTTCCGGTAACAGGTCCTGTCTTCTCCAGCTCAAGAAGCCCTTCAGTAATGGTGCTTACATATTCCTCTGCCTCTTCTCTGAATGTGGCGAGGAGTTTTTTTTGAAATTCATCGTCCGGACCGGTCATAAGCAGGGTAAATCAGACATGGTATTGAACGGTGAGTTTCTTTAACCGCACGCCAAGTTCATGCAGGTCTTCTGCGGTCTTTTCCGCGTTTCTGGTAATTTCAAGATTTTTCCGTGCCATATCCCGTATCTTTTCCATGGCGAGCGATATCTGGTCAACACCGGCAGCCTGTTCCTGGATGGAGGAGGTAATTTCTATAGCTTCGCGCGATGAGTCCGCGATCGAACGGGTGAGGACCTCGATTGCTTCCCGTGCATCAGATGTCAGCCGGACTGCATCTGCTACGGACCGGGTTCCCTGCTCGGTTGATACCACGGTTGAAGAGACACCTCGCTGAATATCAGTCAGAATAGTACGGATGTTTGCGGTTGCCTGCTTTG
>JBAZQT010000060.1:0-17987 GCA_041645055.1 Methanoregula sp.
CCGCATGCCAAGCATCTCAGCCTTTGACGGGTCGTTGATCACATTGCTTATACCCCATGCAAGAGAGTCCGGCGTGGGTTCTGCCTTTATTCCGTTCACGAACGCATCGATATTCTCTGACAGGCCGCCCACATTTGACGCAACGACCGGCTTCTCCGCACTCCAGGCTTCCAACAGCACAAGACCGAACGGTTCGTTCCTGCTGGGAATAACTACAAGATTGCAGGCATTCAGGAGCCGGATATATTCTGAATCGGGGATGTACCCTACAAAATTAACCGGAAGATCCCATGCCCGTTCCTGGAGAGACTGTCGCATTCCACCGTCCCCCGCCACAATTACCCGGGCATCCCATCGTTCCCGGCATACTTTTTTTAAGGCCTCGATGAGAATATCCGGGCCTTTCTGGTACACGAGCCGGCCAATGAACAGGATAAGCGGGGCGTAAGGATGGATACCATAGGACCGTTTCACTTCCCCGGGATCAATAGCTGACCGATACTGCTGCGGGACTACGCCATTGGGCACAACATCGCATTTACCGTCCGGAATATTATAGAGCTGCATCACCTCTTTTTTTAAGGTGTCTGAAACGGTGGTTACTCGCTTAGCAATCAGGCCTCCGTACCACTCTTTGCCGGAAATTTCCCGGTACTCCCACCAGTCCCCGACACTATTGCCGTTCCTTCCGTATTCCGTGGAATGGAACGTAAGGATCGTGTTCCTGTCCTGTAAGCAGTGCAGGGCCTGTATGGCGTGCCAGTCGTGGAAATGCAGGATATCAAAACGTTTGTTACGATCACAATGGCGGAATTGCTGCACCATCTTTGTGCTCATATCATCGCAGTATTGTACAGGATTATTTCCGGAGGGCTGGCAGTAATGATACTGCACATTGTTCACGGTCTGATCCGGGATAAAACCCCGGGTAAAAAAGTGAACTTCATGCGTTTTTGCCAGGTTTTCCGCGAGATTGGTTGCTGCACATGCAAGCCCGCCTACGCGTTCAGCATACATGGACTCCCAGCAGAAGAATGCTACCTTTAATGATTCCATAACTCCTCCATCAGCTTAACCGCCACCGGTCCCGGTCTTTTATTTCCACATATTCCTGTTCCAGGGCCGGTTCTTCATTTTCGTTCATTTTTAGTCTCCGTGAGGATGTTTCCAGTGATTCCGGATAAATTCCGCGTAAAAACAATCGTTTGCGGTACAGCTTCCACACGCATGGACAGGGCATAACTTTCCGAATCGGGCATCGCGCCGCTGGAACCTGGCATCCCGGTTCCATTTTCCCAGGGGATAACCACCGGTGCCATAATCCAGGCTCACTTCTTCTGCAGTAACGTGCTCCGGGGTCCCAAACCTGTGAATAATCTTCACCGGGTCTGGACTATTTATGGCATATATAAAAACAACTTTGTTAAAAAACAGATTTTAAGACAAAATTTGAAACTCAGTACCAAATGCATTCTTAAAAATGCGAGGAGAATTCCGGTAAAAACACCGCCCTAATACCCGAGTGATTCCTTTACAAGGATCAGGGTTATGCGTCCTTCAATTTTCTCATGGGAAATAATCACGCATTTTCCGATCATACTTGGGGTACCGTACGCCTTATGTGCCCGGACATTCTCAAGAGGGTAGACGTACTTTCTTACCCTGTTCAGTGCATCTTCAAGCGTGGGCACTATCTTGTTTATACCCACGACAAGAATGAGATGCCCGGCCGCAAACGGCCATGCACCGACACGGCTCCCGCTCGCATCACATCCGACAATTTCCCCGGTCTGGGCAATGGCATTTGCACTCGAGATAAAATAATCGGCAGTAACAGATTTCCTCCGCAGCTCTGCCCGCTTTGCCGCATCATTCTCCGCATTGATCACGGTATGCATGAGTTTCCATCCACTCTTTCCACCCGCAACATACTCCTCAAATCCTATCTCGATGAGGGTCGTTGAGGAACCGGCCATCACTTCGCCATTGCGGGGAATGAGCCGTTTGATAACCGACATTGCCTCATCGCCGTCAGCTGCCGTAACCACCGTTATGCCGCGTTTTTCAACCGCCTTGATTGTCCCTTCAACAATTCCCGGGGTCGGAAACCGGTTCCAGGTATCTGCATCCACGACAATTTCCGGGTAGAGGTTTACCGCACTGTACTGGGTTACTTTGGTCATAGGTACTCCGTTGATGTAGTCATACCGGATACGGGCTTATAAAAGTATAGCCGAATTCCGGAAAAAGAAAATACCATGAATTTAATTTACCTCAGATCCCATCGGGAGTCCGGAACTGGCGGGCACATACCGAAATTGCCTCGCCGGTGGTGGGGAATATGTGGTACATATCCGCCAAATCATGAACAGGCAGATGATGAGATACCGCAAGAACCGATGCCGGGAGAATCTCGGTTGCAAGCGGAGAGCATACATGCACACCAAGCAGGCGGCCGTCTGGTTTGCTGACAACGATCTTGACCATTCCCCGTGTATCGCCCACCATCGATGACCTAGCCATTGAATCCATACGGTACGTACGAATTTCCGGGTCCAGGCCATCTGCCCGTGCCCGGGACTCAGTCAGTCCCACGCTCGCAACCTGCGGCATGGTGTAAATTCCGCGGGGGATTGATGAACGATTAAAAGAGCGTTTCAGCTCTAAAAAGGCATTCATGGCAGCGATCTCCCCGGCATACCGTGCAGCAGTCTCCAGCATCGGCTCTCCGGTTACATCGCCGGCAGCCCAGATTCCCGGTGCCGAGGTCTTCAATGTGGCATCGACAAGCACCGCCCCGTTTGGACCGGTATTTACTCCGGCCCGGTCGAGACGAAGTCCCCGGGTATTGGGGGATCGGCCGGTTGCAAGGAGCAACCGTTCCGCGGAGAATAAGTGCTCCTGTCCTTTGATGACACCATTGACTTCAATTCCTGTTGCAGTTTTCTTAACGCTCTTTATTTCTGCACCGGTGCGGATATCGATACCTTCCTCGCGGAGATAACCGGCAAGGAGATCGGCAATCTCCGGCTCTTCTTCAGGAATGATACGGGGACTTCTCTGCAGGAGCGTGACGTTTGTCCCAAGGTGGGCATAGAGCTGGGCAAACTCAAGTCCCAGCGCTCTTCCCCCGATAACAATGAGAGACTCCGGGATGCGTTCCGGGCTGAGTGCTTCCACGTTCGTCATGAAAGGGACCGTAGTGATTCCTGTTACCAGGGGGATAACCGGTGATGAGCCGGTAGCAATAATAATCCGGTCCGCAGTCACGTGCCGGCTGCCAATCTGTATTTTTGTTGGCGACAGGAACTCTGCACTGCCATTTATGATCCCGATGTTAAGCCCGGTTATTATACGGTCTGTTTTCTTCTGTCTCAATCTCGTGATCAAGGCATCTTTTTCGGCGAGGACCTCATGCATGTTGGAACTGCTCTCAACCCGCAGACCGGCATGGCCATGATTTTTGTAATAATAGTACTCTGCAAGTGTGAGCAGGAATTTGCTCGGGATACATCCGGTATTCACGCAGGTGCCCCAGAGGATTCCACGCTCCACAATCGCCACGCGGGATGCTCCCTGGTGAACGGCGGTTGTTGCAGCAGTAGCTCCGGCAGCCCCGCTTCCGATTACCAGAAGATCATAATCCGCCATCAAAAACCATCCATCATTCTCCGATAGTGATAACCTGTGCAGGACAGATATCCGCAGCCTCTGTTACGCATGCAGCCTGATCTGATGAGACGGATCCTTCCGCAGGATTATTTCCCAGCCGGAATTTTTCAATAACCTGGCTGAATGAATCATCCGCGTTCTGTTCAAAGAATTCCGGGCAGGTATCCCAACAGGTTCCACAACTTACGCATCCATTCCTGTCAATTACAACCTTCATGTTCCCTCAAACAATGGTTCGGAAATATCGTGAAGGCAGCGGACCGGACCGTTGTGTATGCCGGTCATTCGCTGGCCACGATTCTTCCAAGGTTTAACAAAATTTCACAAATGTATTGTTCAACAATCCGCCAATCCGCTGTTCTCTTCCGGGATCATACGGTACTGGTAGATAATCTGGCGCATATCATGCATATTCATCTTCTCAATGAGGAGTTTTTTTTCCTTGAGTTTTTTTAAGGCGTACCGTACGGTCCTTGGGGAAGAGGCAGATTTATTCACAAGATCCTTGTGGGTCATTGCACCTTCTGCACAAAGGATCTCAAGCACGTTTCTTTGTGACGGGGGTAATAAAATCATAATCATTCACCTTACACGAATACTTCAGCCGCTGCTGGTCCCGCAACAGCCTTCTGGTTCTGGATCAATCGCATCCTTTTCTGGAAGAATACGGGAGAGCGCTTTTTTCACAAAATCGTCAACCGATTCCATCTTTCCCCAGGATTCCACCAGGTAATCATCGAATCTGTCTGCATCAGGTATGATCAGGACAATCCCTTCCTGGTTAGGCCCGGACACATATTTTTTCCCGATGTGTAAGTGATGAAATCCCTCCACCCTGAGTTTTGGAATCCTTGCATGAATGATCCAGTACGTCAGGGCATCTGTTACATCGAGATAGATTTCATAATCCTGCTCGAATTTTTTTACCAGTTCCTGTGTTTGTTCTCTCATGATCTCACCTTATACCAGTGCATACGCAAATCAACCGTATCACGTGAGTACGCAGATAGACTCCGGTGTGCGAATCAGGAGCGCAAGACTCTCAGAAATACTGAATTCAAGCGAGTCTTCATACGGTCCGATGTAACCGATGCTCATATCCTGCCCGAGTACAAGGGAACAATACTGGCGGCCGGATGCGAGCAGGACACCGCCTTTTTTAAGGACCGGTGCCTTGATGACATCCCCGGCAAGTATTGTCCGGATGTGATCGAGTTCGGTACCGTCACCCTGCGGGTACCGGCGCAGGAGGAGATTGTACTGGGCAGGAGCAAGGGCCATACAGTAGGGTCCGTGGAAACCGGCATCATCCAGCTGGGTAACTGCATTGATGATCTGGTCAGCAGCGGTACCAACCTTGTCCCATTTTGTCAGGGTCAGTGAACCTGCACCTTCAGCATTGAGAAGCCCCGGGGCATTCAGGATCCCGTTAAAGATAATGTCATCTTCTTTATCTGCACACGTTATGGCCGCACATGCTGCCGGGCCTGCATCCAAAACCAGCCGGTCCCTTTCGCTCGCGGCAAGATCCCGCTTGTTAAGGTAGAATGAATTCGTTACCAGGTTCACCGGGATGAATGTGCTGGTTGTGATCCCATCGGGAGTCTCGTAGTCGCTGAGGGGTATGACCTTGAGCCCGAATCCAAACGGACCATCGATACTGAGTAAACGTCGTCCTGAAAGCTGGCTTTTTGCGGCTTCGATCATGGTAGTATCGAGCAGTTTCCAGGTCTCAGCGCTGATAGGGGCGTCTTCACGTCCCAGGTAAGTTTTTTCCATTTTTTTTCATCTCCTAGGATTGTTTTAAAGATCCAATCGTAGTTTCACCCATGGTTTGCGAGGGGGTTTGTTCCGGGGGTGCCAGTGATGCAGCCATTGCATCGACTTCAAGGCTCCCCTTTTCAAGATAATCATCTTCATCTCCGGTCAGGATGGAAATGAGACGGGCAAATTCCCCGACATGCACACGCTCTTCATTTGCGATATCGATCAGTACCGCTTTTGCAAGGGGGTTATCCGTAGCTTCGGCGTGGGCAAGGTACGTATGGACGGCCTCATGTTCGGCGGCAAGATCAAGGCGCAGGGCCCGTACCAGTTCTCCATCGGTCAGTGTGCGTTTCGGTATCATTCCGCTGAACGGGTTGACAAATTCCGGCATTTTTCACGCTCCTTTTAGTATCTCATGCGGGTCCGGCCAAGGCAAAATGTCCGGGCCAGTCTTTCCCGCACAGGGTTCATTTCTTCAGTTTGTTGAACCGTTGTTCAACTGCATCCCAGTTCACAATGTTCCAGAATGTATCAACAAATTTCGCACGGTCGTTTCTGTAGTCAAGATAGTACGCGTGCTCCCAGACGTCGAGAACCATGAGAATTTCAAACCCGGGAACCACATTCGTGTTGTGTTTTTCTATCTGTACAATGAGCGGTCGCCCGGTTTTCCGGCAGAATGTCAGGGCTGCCCACCCGGAACCCTCGGCACTCGTTGCAGCCTGGGTGAATTCTTTTTTGAACCGTTCAAATTTTGAGAACTCGGCATTGATTGCCTTCGCCAGATCCCCTTTTGGCACCCCACCACCTCCATTTCCTGCGGGGGCAAGGTTTTCCCAGAACATGGTATGAAGCTTGAAACCCCCGATATGGAATGATAATTCCTTTAAGGTCGCCTTCATGTCGAGGTCGGTGTTTTCCTTGCGTGCTTTGTCCAGTTTTTCAAATATACTGTTGGCGCCGTTGACATACGCCTGGTGGTGTTTCTGGTGATGCAGCTTGAGCTGCTCTTCAGAGATATGAGGGGCCAGGGCAGAGTACTCGTACGGCAGTTTTGGCAGAGAATAAAACTTACTTTCGTCCATGATTCTAATCCTCCGTAAACGAGGGAGCTGCCGGCTAGGACAGTTCCCCGCTTTGCATGGCATCGATTACGGAAAGGTATAGGGGTTTCCCTCAGTGTCAAATTGTAAGACTAAATTTGAGACAATCTCAAAGGTTTAAAAAAACTGATGCATTAATACCTGGTACGGGAATTTCCTGGCAGGGACGCATGTGCAAAATGAGACTAAATGGTTTAAGACCGGCACTGGCAACGACTCCGGATGAGCGTGGGTGAGGGCAGTGTACACGGAACAAAAGATTCGTGATCTCACCCGGGTTCGCCTCACCCGGCTTGAAAAGGTACTCTACCCGGAAGTTCAGGTCACTAAACAGGACATGATTACTTATTATATTCGTATGGCCCCGTTGCTCATCCCGTTTGCCCGAAACCGGCCGCTGACCATGCACCGTTTTCCAGAAGGAGTGGATCGACAAGGTTTTTTTGAAAAAGACGCCCCGTCAGGTACACCGGATTACGTTGAAATATTTACTCACTGGTCGGAGACGGCTGAGCGGGATGTTCATTTTGTCCTTTGCAATAATCTCGACACGCTGATCTGGATTGCCAACCTGGCGTCCGTTGAGATCCATACCACACTCTCAACTACCGGCTCGTTCAATACTCCCGATCTCCTGCTGTTCGATATCGACCCCGAACCCCCGCTCAAATTTGATGACGTGATCGAAGTGGCCCTTGTAGTCCGGGAACAGCTCGAACAGTCCGGGATCCGTCCGTTCGTAAAAACCTCCGGGAAAAAGGGAGTTCATATTGTAGTCCCGCTTACCGAAGGCTACCGGTTTAACGAAGTCCGGGAATATGCACACCGGATCGGCAGGGACATTGCCCGCAACACTCCCCATGTCGTATCGGAATTCCCCCGTTCACGGGATGCCGGGACGGTCTTTATCGATTACCTCCAGAATGCACAGGGCAAAACCATGGCAGCCCCGTACAGCCTGCGGGCTACACCGTCTGCCACCGTCTCTGCTCCGCTCCGGTGGGAAGAACTTCATCGCGGGGTACGTTCCGAAGATTTTAATATAAAGACGATGCTTTCGAGACATGAGGATCCATGGAGGGACATCTTTGACGCCCGGCAAAAAATCCCCGTCTAAGTCATCCGGCCGGGCAGGAAACATGGCTGAAACGGTGGGAGGAAAGAGGTCTCTGCCGCCAATCAAAAATTCACCGGTCACAGGCATGAGCGGACCACCTGTCCCGCAGGATGAGTACTACGGGAAAGCCGGCCGACCGTTCTGGAGTGGGAGCATTGCAATAGGGCTCGTCAACGTTCCGGTACGGCTCCATACGATGGTGCGGGATCGCTCTTTTTCATTCCGTCTGCTTCACCGGGCAGACGGGCAGCCCCTGAAATATGACCGGGTCTGTTCCCGGGATGGCGTAGTTGTCCCCTGGTCTGACACGGTGAAAGGATACGAGATCCGAAAAGGGGAATTTTTGGTCTTTGAACCGGATGAACTCAAGGCTGCAATGCCCGAGTCAGACCGGAAGATACGGATCGACAAATTCGTGTATTACCTCTCGCTCGACCCGGTCTATTTCGAGAGCTCGTACATCCTTGTTCCCGACCGGAGCGAGGATGCCTACAGCCTGCTCGTGACTGCACTCCAGGAACTGGGCCGGGCTGCAGCCGGCACGATAACGCTCCGGACAAAAGAGTATCCCGTCGTAGTGCATGTGTACGATGGAGCCCTCATCTTAACCACGCTCCGGCATGCCGACGAGGTCACACCGCCACACGCATTCGCCCTCCTGCCCGCTCTCCCGGTGCCTAAGGAAGCCGAACTGGCGCTTGCAAAACGGATCATAACGGACCTGTCCGGGGACTTTTCCATCAACGATTATCCCGACCATTACCGGGAGGCCGTCCTCGCACTGATCGATAAGAAACTGGCAGGCGAGAAGATCGTATACGAAGAGCCGCATCCGGAAGAGGCAAAAGAGCTGATGCAGGCTTTAGAAGAAACCATTGCCACGCTCGCCGGGAAATAATTGCATGACCTCCCGTTACCAGCCAATGCTTGCCCGTTCGACTCTTGCCCCGTTCAATGGTGATGACTGGCTTTTTGAGATCAAGTGGGACGGCGTGAGGGCGATTGCAACCGTGGAGACAACACTCACCCTCCGGAGCCGTAACGATAAGGAACTCTCCGGGCAATTTCCGGAACTCGCCGAACTCATAACGCTTGCACCCGGTACGGTACTCGACGGGGAAATCGTGGTAATGAGCGGAGGCAGACCTGACATGGAAGCCCTCCTCTCCCGGTTACAGGCCGGCATACCCTTCTCCGGGAAAACACCGGTCACCTATATTGTATTTGATATTCTTGAGAAGGGGGGAAAAGACCTGACCGCTCTTCCACTTTTAGAACGGAGGGAAATCCTGAAAACCGCGGTCCGGGAAAGTCCTCACGTTGTCATTTCCAAACCCGTCACAGGCCGGGGCGTGGATTATTACCAGGCTGCAGTCGCCCAGGGTCTCGAAGGGATTATGGCAAAACAAAAGGAGAGCCGGTACGAACCGGGGGCTCGGAGCGGGGCGTGGCTAAAGATCAAGGAAAATAAAAGCTGCGACTGCGTGATTGCCGGTTATACTCCGGGACGGGGTGGACGCAGCCCGGCGTTTGGTGCACTCCTGCTGGGGTTATATGACAACGGGAAGCTTATCCCGGTGGGAAAGGTTGGGACCGGCTTTTCTGACCAGATTCTTTTAGAACTGATGACAACCTTTGCCCCGCTTGCAACAGACGTCCCACAGATGAAAGATATCAGGGAGAACGTTGTCTGGTTAAAGCCCGTCCTTGTCTGTGAAGTAGCATACATGAACGTGACGAGAGAACAAAAACTGCGGGCCCCCCGTTTTCTCCGGCTCCGCAACGATAAAAAGGCGATTACCTGCACTATTGACCAGCTGGCGACCGAAGGGCATACGGCAATGAACGAGGGAACTCCCCTGAAAGGAGTTCATCCTAACCTGAGGAGTTACCATGAGAAACGGAATTTTTCTGTCACCAGTGAACCGGAGGGAGCTTTGGATATGAAAAAGAGTACCTTTGTCATCCAGGAGCACCATTCCCACAAACTGCATTACGATCTCCGGCTTGAGCGGGAGGGTGTACTGAAGAGTTGGGCAGTGCCAAAGGGTGTCCCTGACATAGTTGGCGAAAAACACCTGGCAATTGAAGTTGAGGATCACCCGCTGGAGTACGGGACTTTTGAAGGGGAGATCCCAAAAGGTGAATATGGAGCTGGCACCGTCACCATCTGGGATAGCGGTACCTATGATACGAAGCACTGGGATGCAGAGAAAATAGAAATCATGCTCCACGGCAGCAGGTTGAACGGGTTATATGTGCTCGTGAAGTTCAAACGGGCAGGCAAAAACAACTGGTTGTTGTTCAGGACCGCGTAAGGTTCGATAATCTTTTTCTTTTATCAATTGTTTATCAGATTTCCCTCACCCGGACATCTGTTGAGTGTCCGTATGAACCAATCCGTCGGATTTTTCAACCGGGAGCAGATACATACGGGTATGCCAGATTCCGATTGTCCGTCATTCCGGGAGATAGTGTTCTATCTTTTCAGTATCATTTTTTCTGTCAGTATTATCGGGTACATCCAGTTGGGAATGAGTGTCCGGTACGGGGGCGAAGTCCCATTGCACGCGATCGTAGTCTCAATCATGTTTATTTTTGTGATTGGGTACTCGTTGGCAAAACTGATCCTGCGATTATTTCCTGCCCGTAAAAAATTCTGCCCGGTCTGCAGCCTGCTTGCAAAGGTTATCGAAATTGATCATGTTGCCTGCGGGAAGGTGTGAACGGTAAGATTTTTTCCGGGCTGTGCTCCGGCTTCTCATAGATGAGGAACCATTTTTTTCTTCCGCTGAAATTTCCCTTTTTGTTTCAAAAAATGTTTCTGAATCTGGTTTTCAGGAAATCTACTATTAACCCCCACTTCGCAGGGATTATTGTGAATTTTTTATGTCTGCAACTGCACAAACCCAGGTTAACAGTATAACCACCAGGAATTACCCAAAGACTTCGGTAGGAAACGTGAATGCACAGGACGGGCTCTCACCGGTTTTCATGGACAAAACAAGTATCACGGATTACGGCGAGCGATTCCAGCTCAGTGGGATAAACTTCAGTCCTGAAGAAATGCATGAACTTGGAATCTTTAACGAATTTTTGTCGCACCATGTGCTGAAGAACAAGATCAGCGATGTCCAGTGTATACTTTTATGGAATGAATGGGTCCGGACATTCCTGCGCCAGACCCATGAATTTCCGAAACTTATCCTTGAAAATGAGTTCAGAACCGTTGTTGAAGAACACCTCGGCGCAGGAATCGTCAACGAGGATTTCCGGGGAGCAGTTTACACCGGTATAAAGTTCGTACCGTAACTCATAACGGATGAGGAGGCAGCGACCTCACCTTCTTTTTAATCCCTTATTTTGTCGTGGATCAATGTTTACAAAAAAACCAGAAAGAGGATTTTTGATCCGCAATTACCGGCATCCTGACTGACATGATTCCTGGATCACGCGAAGGTGTTGCACCGGATATGTACCTGAAACGAACACGAGATTAATTGCCAGAATGGGATTGGTGCCCATTTTTTTTTACTTGTAATATTCTCACAATCGCAGAGGAATCAACAATACTTGTGTTGCCACTCCTCTTTTAGTGTCAACCGGATATTGTGACGGTTCACGTTACTCCAGGAATGCCTCTCTCATCAGCTCTTCTTGTTTACTGGTCAGGCTGGTGGGGATTTGCACGATCACCCTGACAAGAAGATCGCCCCTGCTGTCGGAATTCAGGAATGGCATTCCCTGTCCCCGCAGACGAAAGAGAGTATGACTTTGCGTACCCTTGGGAATTTTTAACAGGGCTGTTCCCGTAAGGGTCGGGATTGTTATCTCGCCGCCCAGCAGGGCTCTCGCGAGTCCCACAATAGCGGAGGTATGCAGGTCGGCGCCATGGCGCTCAAAACGGTCATGCTTTTTGACGTGCACAACCACGTAGAGATCACCGGGCGGCCCACGATTCACTCCCACCTCTCCTTCCCCGGCAATTCTCAGGAATTGCCCGTCTTCGACCCCCCGGGGGATCGTGACATCGATCCTTCGTTCTTTCTGAAGGGATCCCTTTCCCTGGCAGGTCCGGCAGGGTTTCTCAATCCGCTTACCGCTTCCCCCGCAATCGGGACACTGGGCGACATTCATCACCTGGCGGTTTCCCATCCTCTGGGGCTGCCGGATCTCTCCGGTCCCTTTGCAGGTGGGACAGTCCCGAATAAAGCCGGGTTCCGCACCAGTACCGTGACAGGTTCCGCACTCGGCATAATGGGGCACGCCTACCGTATTTTTTGTGCCGTGGAATGCGTCGATCAGGGGGATCTCGATATCATACCGGAGATCAGCCCCCGCCCTCTGTCTTGCCCTTCTTGGCCCGCCGGAAAATGCATCGAAGATATCCCCGAGACCGAAATCGCGGAAAAGGTCGTCATAGCTGGGCGGCCGGTAACTGGCGGCATCACCGGGTGCGAAATCGGCATGGCCGACCTGGTCGTACTGGGCCTTTTTCTGGGGATCGCTGAGGACCTGGTAGGCCTCATTGACCTCTTTGAACCTCTCTTCCGCTTCCTTGCTTCCCTTGTTGAGATCCGGGTGATACTTGCGGGCTTTCTGCCGGAATGCTTTTTTCAGCTCATCTGCTGAGGCATCCCGTTTTACGCCGAGAATTTCGTAATAATCTGCTGCTGCCATAGGTGATTAAAAAAATTATTTCTCGTCATGGACCTTGAAATCTGCATCGACTACGTTTTCGCCACCCGGCCCACTGCCGGCACTTCCCTGTGCGCCACCAGCGGACTGTGCGGCTTCCTGCTCAGCCTGTCCCGGGGCAGCCTGCTGCTGGTACGCGGCTGAACCCGCCTCCCCCACGACCTTCTGGAGTTTTTCGGTCTCGGTCTTGATCTTTGCAGTGTCACTGCCTTCAAGCGCAGCTTTCACGGAAGTGATCGCGGCATTGAGCCGGTCCACAAGGTCAGCCCCGATCTTGCCGGCAAGATCGGCCCGGGTCTTTTCCGCCATGTACACCAGGGAGTCCGCACTGTTCCTGACTTCCACACTCTCTTTTTTGGCCTTATCCTGCTCCCCGTACTGTTCAGCCTCGGAGACCATCTTCTTCACATCGCTGTCGGAAAGTTTTGTCGAAGCGGTGATGGTCATTTTCTGTACCTTGCCGGTACCGAGGTCCTTCGCCGATACATTGAGGATACCGGAAGCGTCTATATCAAAAGTAACCTCAACCTGCGGAACACCACGCGGTGCCGGGGGAAGCCCGACGAGGTTGAACTGGCCGAGACTTACGTTATCTGCCGCCATGGGACGTTCTCCCTGGAGTACGTGGATGGTGACCGAGGTCTGCATGTCTGCCGCTGTTGAGAAGATCTGGCTTTTCTTCGTTGGGATGGTTGTGTTCCTGTCAATAAGGGCGGTCCGTACACCCCCGAGGGTTTCAAGACCAAGCGTAAGCGGCGTTACGTCGAGCAGCACCATGTCGGTGATCTCGCCACCGAGAATCGCTCCCTGGATTGCGGCTCCCATGGCAACGCATTCCATAGGATCGATTCCCCGTTCCATCTTCCTGCCGACATGGTCCTCGATGAATTTCTGGACAATCGGCATCCGGGTCGGGCCCCCGACAAGGATCACTTTCTGGATATCGTCCTTGGTCAGTTTCGCATCCCTGAGTGCAGTTTCAAACGGCGTGATGCAGCGCTTGATGATGGGTTCAACCAGTTGTTCGAGTTTCGAGCGGCTCAACTTCAGGGAGAGGTGCTTGGGTCCCGCCTGGGTGGCAGAGACATAGGGCAGGTTGATCTCGGTTTCAAGTACGGTGGAGAGCTCGATCTTTGCCTTCTCCGCGGCTTCTTTCACCCGGTTGATCGCCATCTTGTCGGTGCGGATGTCGATGCCCTCCATCTTCTTGAACTCGGACGCGATCCACTCGTAAATCGCATTGTCCATATCGGTGCCCCCCAGCTGGGTATCACCTGAGGTTGCGAGCACCGTGAAGGTGCCGCCGCCAAATTCCATGATGGTGACATCGAGCGTGCCGCCACCAAGATCGAAGACCAGGATCTTATATTCCCCGCCCCGGTCGAGGCCATACGCCATCGAGGCTGCGGTAGGTTCGTTCACGAGCCGGACCACATCGAGGCCGGCGATCTTTCCTGCATCCTTGGTTGCAGTCCGCTGGTTGTCGTTGAAGTACGCCGGGACCGTGATGACAGCCTTGGTGACGGGTTCTCCCAGGAACGCTTCTGCATCCCGTTTTATTTTCTGCAGGATATACGCAGAGATCTGCTGGGGGGTATACTCCTTGTTGTAGATCTTATAGACGTGGGGAGTTCCCATCTTCCGTTTGGCCGCAGTCACGGTCCCATCGGGATTGGTTACCGCCTGGCGCCGTGCGGGCTCTCCCACCAGGAGCTGGCCGTCTGCCGTAAACGCTACATATGAAGGGAACATCTTGCCGGCTACCGTTGCTCCTTCCGCGGACGGAATGATGGTCGGTTTTCCCCCAACCATGACGGATGCCTCACTGTTCGATGTGCCCAGGTCGATGCCGATAATTTTTTCCTTACCCATGGTTAATCACCTCTTTCTTCAGAAATCTGTTCAGCTATCTTTACTTTCGAAGGCCTGATGACCCGGGATTTTAACCGGTAGCCTTTCCCGAGATCTTCAAGGACCGTGTCGGTCTTCTCCCCGCAGCGCTCCCTGCAGAGGGCTTCATGAAAATTCGGGTCGAATTTTTTCCCGACACATTCGATCGGTTCGAGCCCGTACTCCGCAAGAATTTTTATAAGTTTTTTATAGAGCATCTGCATGCCCTCCTTGTTTTTTTCCTGCTCAATTGCGGGAAGTGCCCGCTCGAAATCATCCAGTATCACCAGGAGGTCATGGATCAGCCTCTCATTTGCCAAGGCAATGATCCCATCTTTTTCTTTTGCCTGCCACTTGCGGTAATTGTCAAAATCTGCCTGGAGGTACTTCAACTGGTTGAGACGCTCTTCCGCCAGACGGGTCTGTTCTTCGAGTTCTTTTTTCAGTTGTTCAATGGTTTCCATTCTTTTTCACCATTCACCTGAAATGAAAGGGACATTTTTTTTTTAAAGATTCATACATCACACTGCAGATACGGTACAAATACCGGAGAAACCGGCGTACATAAAACCGGCAACATTGAAATCGCGACAACCGGATACAGGAAATGTAAAGTTCCATAATGGCTGGTTACCGTCCGGGCAAATTTTGTTAAGTCGCCCATTCTTTACCAAAAATTTCGCCAGACCCGTTCTAGGAATCTCTCGGGATATGCTGATTCCATCAGAGTTTTTTTGAAAGGGAATACGTCACACCCACAGGGGGTATTGAAAAGAGCCTCTTAAAGGCGTTCCGGGAAAACACAGATTTTGTAACCAAATCTGAGACATAAAGCAGAGGATGTGAATAACTCTATGATTTTTCTGGATACGGGAATGTTTTACAGGGGCCTTTCAAGGATAACTTCCAGGATTCCGTCACGAAATCTTTTTTTGCTGATCCGTGAACCATCAGGAACTGAAATTTTCCGCATGACCATCGCGTCTGGTTTTGACGCAGATATTATCAGCTGTTTTTTTTCCAGATCAATCCTGATATTCTCTTCGGGAATGCCGTGAAGCTGGCTTATAATTATGATTGATCTTCCACTTTGAGATATACCGGTTGGGGGGCTGATAATGGTTTTTTCCCCGTTTTTCTTTTTGGTTCTTTCACCCATATGATTCCCTCAATGCTGGACAGATGAAAAATGCCCGGGTTATTACCGGGGGTAAAAATTGCCAGGTATCCCGTATCCGGGTTGGACGTTTGCTGGTGAAAACATCCACCATTACGCGATATTTTACCTGGCCATATATTTTCTGAATCGATCATTTTTACGCTGGATGAGGCATTGCTTTTCTGTGGGGACAGGAATTTTTGTCAAAACCCGTATGTCGGATATTTTCTCCGGGATAACGGGAATTCTGGCAGATTTCTTCCAACGTTTGGTGTTTCACCCCCTTCAAGTAAGTGCTCAAGCGCCCCACCAGTTCCCCATTACAGGAATCTGCTAATATAATTATTCTCATCTGACAGGGATTGTTTCATGGATTGGAAAACACCCGTGATCGATACCCGGCCGGTAACCGGTTCATGCGGGAAAATTATCCTTCGTAGACGGCCATGATCGTTGTCAGATAAGAGTGTGAATTCTGGCCCGGAGCACCGGATATTTTCATGGGTGAGACCTTTCAGCCAGTGTCCAAAAATGAGAATAATCCAAAGGATTATCATGCCAGCTAAGGGAAGTGCAGGTAGTTCACCAAGGTGAAACTATGAAAAAAATCACGTTACTTTTCCTTATGCTTGCAATGACAGCAACCCTGCTCATTGCCGGATGTACACAACCGCAACAACAAGTACAGACACCTCCGTCATCCCCGGTGCAAACCCCGGTACTGACTCCGGTACTGACTCCGGTGCAGACTGATACGATCAGGGTTTCAACGAGCCCGCTGGGTACTATCCTCACGGATGCCGGGGGACAAACCCTCTACTACTTTGCAACCGACGTTCCTGCAAGTGGTGCTAGCACTTGCTCGGGGAAATGTGCAACTGTATGGCCAATCTTTTCGGTTGATACTATTCGGGTATCATCTCCATTAAACCCGGCAAATTTTGGATCCATCACGCGTGCCGATGGAACAAAACAGACCACCTACTATGGCTGGCCGCTCTATTACTACCAGGCAGATACAAAACCGGGAGATGTAAATGGTGAGAATGTCTTAAAAGTCTGGTTTGTGATGAAGCCCGATGAGAGTGTTCTGATTTCCCAAAGTCCTGCACTCGGCCAGTATCTTACCGATACGTCAGGAAAGACGCTCTACGTCTTTACAAAGGATTCCGCCGGTACCAGTACCTGCACCGGTAGCTGCCTTGCAAAATGGCCGACCTTCAGTGCCAGTACGGTGACTGCCCCGTCCGTCCTGAAACCGTCAGACTTCAGCGCCATATCCCGAGCAGATGGTGTGAACCAGACAGCCTGGATGGGCATGCCACTCTATTATTATTCCGGGGATACAAAGCCGGGCGATGTGAACGGGCAGGGATTCAACAACGTGTGGTATGTGGCAAATGTATCCGGTATCACACCGGTAGTAACAACTGTACTGGTTACTACTGTCCCGGCAACAGTCGTTCCAACAACCTCCGCGAGTACGGGCTATAGCAGCGGGTACTGATGCGAAAAGGAAATTCCCATTTTTCTGGTCTTTTTTAAAAATTGCAAGAGAGTAATGTGACGACAGATAAGAGCAGGGATTTATCTTTGCGGGACTGTCGTCACCCGCGGTTTTCCTTGAAAATATGCATTGTATAAATCATCGGTTTTTATGATAAACAGCTCTTGGGGGCTAACGGCATCTGATGTCCCCGCCCCCGCCGCTCGGGCATCCCCCACACAGGGATACCCACAGAAGGTTAGTGAAAATTCCGCGGGGGGTCAAGGGGACGCTCCCCTTGCGTTGCCTCCCCCTCTGGGGGAGAGAGGGGGTCACTCTCATAATTATCGAAGAGTATAACCAGATCGCAGGATAAAAAAAGGATTTCTACAGAGCCTGAAAATACAATCCTTGGTGAACTGCTGGATTTTACACAATGCCAAAACCCGCTGGTCGTCACCGGCAGGATCCTTAAAAATCATATTTTCTTTTCCGGAGCAGCAGATTCATCCCCGAGAATGAGACGGAATACAATCCTGAATTCGTTCATCCGCTGCCGGATATATTTTTTCCCGGTTTCAGTTGGATTGTATAACTTTGATTTTCCCGACATCTTAATTTCTAAGTATCCTTTATTCTCGAAATCATAAAGGAACGTATATATCCGGGCCTGGGAAATGAGAACTTTGTACCGGCTATGGATTTCATGAACGATATCATATCCGGATATTGGTTTTTCAAGCAGCGACAGTATCACCGGCTCAAGGAGTTTTTTCACCACATCTTCAACCGTTGCCTGGGGCACAATGGTTAAAGATTCTGCCGGGAACGTAGGATGGTCAAAGGAAAGGTTCGTGTCCTTGCCGGTAGAGATGATGATCTTTGTCATGCCTTCTGACAGAAGCCGGATGTGGTCGTGATCGAGATCTGCAATGTTCAGGGCGATAATCCCGGTGATGGGAATTCCGGCTTCCTTTTTTACACAAATCAGTTTTTTTACGGCGATGATATCGGCAAATTCTTCCATGTCGGAAAAATCAAAAAGGATCTGGAGACTGGCAGAAGGATCCCCGGGGGTTAAGGTGGATGTACATT
>JBAZQT010000126.1:0-2999 GCA_041645055.1 Methanoregula sp.
GCAAACTCCAGAAACTCCACCCGCTCAAACTCTATCTCGCGGATGTCGGTCCCTGTGTCACGGTGCAGGGCAACCGCTGGTATGAGTCATGGAACCGGGCGGGTCTCGATGAGACCAGCCAGAACCCGGCCAACCCGCTCCAGCTCAACATGTCGCCTATCCGGCACTGGCGGGCGCTCGAAGTCTTCCTCTACCTCTGGTGGCAGAAGGTAGCGACCAACCCGTTGTATGACAAGGGGCTCGAACGTATCGGCTGTTATCTCTGCCCCGCGATGCTCGAGAGCGAGTACGAGGAACTTCGTGTTCTCCAGCCGGAGTATGCGAAGCGCTGGGATGCATTCCTCGAACGCTGGGCGGCAAAGAAAGGCTTGCCGGAAGCATTCTACCGCTGGGGACTCTGGCGATGGCGGGCACTGCCTCCCAAGATGCGGGAACTCTGTAAACTCAAAGGAGTCCCGTTCAATGAGGAACATATGCTGCTGGCCGGGCCTGCCCGGGCACTGCCTCAGGTAACAGATGATAAGAAACCCGGAAAGGAAGAGAAGGCAAGTAAAGAAGGGACAGAAGGAAAAATTATGGAACCGGCAATGGACATTCAAACGAGTGAGGGATATAACGTAGCGGAGATACGCGGGGACTTTCCCATTCTCGGGGATATCATCTATCTCGACAACGCAGCCACAAGTTTTTCACCCGAACCGGTGATCGAAGCAATGGTTGAGTTCGAACATAACTACCGGGCCAATGTCGGCAGGGGTGTGCACCGGCTCACCCAGATCGCCAGCCAGCGTTACTGGCATGCCCACGAGAAGGTAGCGGAGTTCATCGGCGGAAAGAACGGCACCTGTGTGTTTACCAAAAATACCACCGAATCGATTAACATGGTTGCCCGTGGCCGGACATGGAAATCCGGGGACCGGGTAATCACGACCATCCTTGAACATCACTCCAACCTTCTTCCCTGGCGGGCCCTGAAATCTTTGGGCGTGGAAATTGATCTTATCGGAATCAAGCCGGACTACTCGCCCGATCTTGCAGCGCTTGAAGCAATGATCACCGAGCAGACACGACTCGTTGCCGTTACCCATGCATCCAATGTACTAGGGGTAGTAACTCCCATTAAGGAGATTGCAAAGATCTGCCACGATCATGGTGTAAAGTTGTTCGTGGATGGTGCCCAGACGGTTCCGCATATGCCGGTGGATGTTGCAAAACTTGGCTGTGATTATTTCGCATTCTCCGGCCACAAGATGTGCGGTCCAACCGGGACAGGCGTTCTCTGGATGAAAGAGCCGGATCTTGAACCCTTCATCCTTGGCGGAGGGATGGTCGAGACAGTAACCGGTACCGGCTTTACAACAGCCGACGGATACCAGAAATACGAAGCCGGCACCCCCAACATTGCCGGAGGTATCGGGCTTGGTGTGGCGGCCGGATATCTGAAAAAGATAGGTATGGAAAAGATCCAGCGCCATGAAGAGGCTCTTACTACACGGCTGATCACCGGACTTTCCCAGAATAAGAAGATCCAGATCTATGCTCCACCGCGTCCTGAAGATCGTATAGGTGTTGTCTCATTCACGGTTGACGGGTTCCACCCGCACGAGGTTGCCCAGCAGCTGGATGAAGCTGCAGATATCCTCGTGCGATCCGGCCATCACTGCTGCCAGCCACTGATGGAATCGCTTGGTCTTCCCGATGGGACGGTCCGGGCAAGTCTTGCGCTGTATAATACCGCAGAAGAGATCGATATGCTCATCGCCACGTTAGAAGAACTCACGCGCTAACCCGATCACTTTTTTTATTTGGGGATCACTTTCTGTCACGGTTTAATAGTCCTGCTGCAAATATTTGTGTAATACAATTGTCCGGAATACTAACCCAAATATCTGGAGATAACCATGACACCTGTTCAAGTTTCAGAATTATTCACTCGTGTGCGAAAGAACCACCCGCTTGTTCACCACATCACCAACTATGTCACAGTTAACGATTGCGCAAATATCACCATCTGTTCCGGCGGTGCACCGATCATGGCAGATGCAATCGAAGAAGTCGCCGAGATGACCGGGATAGTCGGGGCGCTTGTTCTCAACATCGGGACGCTCAACCATGTCCAGATCGAGTCCATGCTGGCAGCAGGCAGGAAGGCAAATGAGCAGAATATCCCCATCATCCTCGATCCTGTCGGGGCAGGTGCCACCCGGTTCCGGACGGAGACTGCCCGGCGCCTGCTGGACAAACTGGAGATCACGATTCTCAAGGGAAACGCCGGGGAGATCGGGGTACTTGCCGGTGCGGACGCAAAGGTGCGGGGCGTGGATTCAGCAGGACTTACCGGAGATCCCGTAGCGATCGCAAAGGAATTTGCATCCGTTGCCGGTCTTACAGTGGTTGTGAGCGGGGCTGCCGATATCGTGACCGATGGGAAACGCGTCCTGCTCGTCGAGAATGGTCACACGATGATGGGCGGGATATCGGGAACCGGATGCATGGCGGCATCGGTGACGGGTGTATATGCTGCGGAAGTAAAAGACCCCGTTCACGCAGCAGCAGCAGCACTCGCTGCATTTGGCATTGCCGGGGAACGGGCAGCCGCCAGGGCACAGGGGCCATACTCGTTCAAGGTCGCCCTCTTCGATGAACTTGCCGGGCTTACACCAGCAGTACTCCAGTCCGCTGCAAAGATCCGATCCGTCTGAAACCTCCTATGAACTATGACCTGTATGTAATCACTGATGAGAATATTGGGCTTGGAAGAACCCATGCAGAGATTACTGAGCGTGCGATTGCCGGGGGAGCTGACGTCATCCAGCTGCGGGACAAATCCTGCAGCTGCAGGGACCTGATACGTATTGGGAGATCCCTTCGCACGATTACCCGCAGGAGTTCAACCATATTTATCGTAAACGACCGGCTTGATGTAGCGCTTGCCTGCGAAGCGGATGGTGTACATCTTGGACAGGGGGATATGCGTACTGATGTTGCCCGGCAGATTG
>JBAZQT010000001.1:0-91849 GCA_041645055.1 Methanoregula sp.
GGTTCCCGTGTTACTGCAACAACGTCTGCGACCCGGGATAGTTTTGCTGCCAGCGGTAGTCCTACCGCACCGGCACCAAGAATAAGTATCCTAGCCGAGCGCTCCATACTCTGAAATATCGGGTCTCATTGGTAATCAACCTTCATGGGAAATAATTCAGGGCGCAAAATAGACTAGAAAATTCAATGATAACTCATATTCCGGGGGGAGGTTATACCCCCTTCACTCTCACATCATACACCGCGTGCCACTGCCCCGGTGAGTACGACCGCACCACCCGTTCAGCAATAATCTCGCCACCGAGCCCCTGGATGCACGAAAGGTGCTCTCCTTCAACAGAAACAAGCGAGTAGAAATGAATTATCCCGCCAGCCTTGCAGAGCCGAAACGCTTCTTGTAAAAATTCCGTACCGGACAGCGGGAGATTCATTACAATCCTGTCGAATCGCCATGGCAAGATCCCGGCAAGCCTTTTGGCATCTGCGAGCATAGGGAGCACATTCCTTGTCCGGTTCTGTGCAATATTTTCCATCATTAGTTCTACCGCTTGTGGATTGAGATCACAAGAAATAACAAGCGATGCCCGCGCAGCGAGCGTGATTGCAAACGGTCCGACACCGGCGAACATATCAAGCACGGTCTCGTTCCTGCCAGTCTGATTAAGAATGCGTTGCCGCTCAGAGGAGAGCCGGGCAGAGAAGTAGGCAGCTGCAAGATCCACATGGAAGCGGTGCCCGTATTCAATCACTTCGGTGCGAGTCGTAGGCGTACCAGCAAGCACTTCGAACTCGCGGATGCGGTACTCACCTGACACTTCACCTTTTGCATATACGATTGTGTGGAGTGATGGGCGCGAATCCAGAATCTTCTGTGCCCCCTCAACATCACGCTCCTGTATGATTGCAATCCCGCCAACCAGTTCGTGCCGGGGCAGCACAACCCTCTCCGGGTTCTGCTCGAACAGGCACTGTTCTGCACCATCGCGCCAATCGATGAGTGGGATGAGGAGGTAATCGCCATCGCGCCGTACCTTGAGCGAGAGATCGAGCGCGCCATCGTCGATCAGCGCCCGTCGCGTAGTCTCTCCCTCGCGTGCAGGCACCCTGATACCCCATTGTTCGACCATGATTGCAACCACGTGTATCATTAATTTATACGTGCTACCATTATTCATGGCTGATGATGGCGGACGCCCAACTGGGGCCGGAAAAGGTGCAGGATCCGGTCACAATGGGGAGAGGGACAATCTTATTCTTAACAAACTGAAAAGCGGGGAACTCAAACTCTACGAACTGGAAAAAGAGCTCGAGCCCATGGATGCAATCCGGGTGCGCCGGGAATATATCGAACAGGAGACCGGCACGAAGACGGAGAATATCGGTATCTTTTCCATCGATATCGAACGCGTAGTAAAACGGAACTGCGAGAATATGATTGGAACGGTCCAGGTACCACTTGGTGTGGCCGGGCCAGTCGCGATAAAAGGGGGGTACGCGCAGGGTAATTTCTGGCTCCCGCTCGCGACTACGGAAGGTGCGCTCGTCGCATCCGTCAACCGCGGGTGCAGTGCAATCACCAAAGCCGGCGGTGCTGATGTTCGCATACTCCATGACGGCATGACCCGGGCACCGGTCTTTGCTGCGGAGAGTATAGTGCAAGCAGCAGAAGTGTGCGACTGGGTTGCCACTCATCGCGATGAACTCCGCGCTGCCGCAGAGAGTACCACCTCGCATGGGAAACTGATCGATGTCGTCACCTTTGTTGCCGGCACGAGCGTCTTTGTCCGACTTGAGTTTGATACCAAGGATGCAATGGGGATGAACATGGTCACCATCGCGAGCGCAAAAGTGGCAGACTTGGTGGCGGAGGCTACTGGCGCCCGGCTCATCGCCCTTTCGGGCAACATGTGCACCGATAAAAAACCCGCAGCAATCAACGCGATTATGGGACGGGGCAGAAGCGCGGTCGCCGGTGTTGCACTGTCCCATGAACTGATCGCCCAGGTGTTCAAAACCGATGCAAAGACGATCCATGAAGTGAATTACCGTAAGAACCTCGTAGGATCAGCACGGGCCGGGGCTATGGGATTCAACGCTCATGCAGCCAATGTTGTCGCTGCGATGTTCATTGCCTGCGGACAGGATGCCGCCCATGCCATAGATGGCAGCACCTGTATCACAACGGTAGATCTCACCGATACCGGAGTTTATGTTGCCGTTACCCTGCCCTCCCTCCCGGTCGGGACTGTCGGCGGGGGAACCGGCGTGGATACACAACAGGAATGCCTTAGGATTCTCGGTGTTGCCGGAGGTGGGGAGCCTGCGGGCACCAACGCAAGGAAACTCGCAGAGATCATCGCTGCTGGTGTTCTTGCCGGGGAACTCTCCCTGCTGGGTGCCCTTGCATCACAGCACCTTGCCCGGGCACACCAGAAGCTCGGGCGCGGATAATTTTTTTGCTTTTTTTTGTGCACATTGTTACACAGCTCAAAATTGCAGTGATTGCCAAAGAATAGGATTACGGATCCTTACCTCAGTCGGACAGAAAATACCCAGACACCCCCGTACTCTCTTACGCATACCGTCTGGAGTCCTGCCATATCCTAAAACCTTTTGTGTCCGGACACCCACTCCCTCATTACCATAGGAGTGTGAAAGAACATGACACCATCAAAAATGTATTCCCTTCCCGCACTGCCATATGACTACACTGCCCTTGCACCTGCGATATCAGAAGAGCAACTGCGGCTGCACCACAGCAAGCACCACCAGGCATATGTCAACGGTGCAAATGCAGTCTTAGAAAAACTTGACAAAGCGCGAAAAGAGAATCTCGATCTTGATATGAAGGCAACGCTCAAAGAGCTCGCGTTTCATCTCGGGGGTAACCGAATGCACACGATGTTCTGGGAGAACATGGCGCCAGCAGGTAAAGGCGGGGGTGGTGCACCTGCAGGAAAACTCGGCGAGATGATCGTTGCCGAGTTCGGCTCATTCGAACGGTTTAAAAAAGAATTTACCCTGGCAGCAAACAGCACTGAAGGATCGGGCTGGGCTGCACTTACTCTCTGTCTTGGTACCATGCGTCCCCTGATCATGCAGGTCGAGAAGCATGGCGTCAATACGTACCCATTTAAGATTATCATGGTGCTCGATGTCTGGGAGCACGCCTACTATGTAGATTACCGGAATGACCGGGTAAAGTATGTTGAGAATTTCTGGAATATTGTAAACTGGGATGTCGTAAACAAGCGGCTTACTGAGGCCTTGAAAAAATAACCTTTTTTAAAACCGGAACCACTTCATCATCACAAACGCATCCTCGCCATTCGCATAGTACTGGTCGATCCCGAACACATGCCGGTAGCCAAGTCGTTTATAGAAGCGCTGGGCTGCTGTGTTAGATATCCGCACTTCGAGCTGGACTGCAGTCGCAAGTTCAAGAGCAAACTGGTGTTCAACCCTGCGTACGAGCAATTTACCAATCCCCCGCTTCCGGTACTTCGGACTTACCCCAAGATTACAGATGTGGCCGTAGATACTTTCTCCGGTATCCTCAAGCGCACCCACCACAAAACCTGCTATCAGACCATCACAGACCGCGACAAAATAGGTTGTCGGATAGTAGGTGAGCGCTTCTAAGAAGACCGGTATCTCCCACGGGTCGATAAAAGAGTCTTTCTCTATTGCGACAATTGCCGCGAGATCGGAAGGCATAGCCCGCCGGATCTGCGGGAGGGGGAAGGTCACAAGATCGTGGGGTCGGATCATATCAGGGTCCCTTTGCGATGGGGATATTGCAGTACTGCTGGGTGCCCGCGGGTCAAAAGTATTTTCCTAAAAAACCGGTTATTGCGGTGTGCGGAAATATAAGGGATCACACCCAACTTTTAGAGCAACTGTGTCTCCCTGTCCGGTGCTGGTGTTGGTATGGTAAGGATCTATCGTTTTTCCGGGGTACGCCCCACCCGTGAATGTGCCCAGGCTATCGCTGCTGTCCCGTATGATGTCGTGACAGCAGACGAAGCCCGCAAAATCATTGAGAAAAATCCCGGGAGTTTCCTGCGCGTGAGCAGACCGGATGCGGAACTGCCCGGTGTCGATCCTCACGATGACCGGGTGTACGAACGAGCGCACGAGAACTTTGCAGCACTTGAGACAACAGGTAAGATACGAAAAGACCCCGAGCCGGGTATGTATGCCTACCGGGTGAAACAGGATGGAGAAACGTTCCTTGGCCTCTGCTGTTGCCTCGATGTGGAAGATTACCGGCAGAACCATATCCGGAGGCACGAGCAGACCCGGTATGATAAGGAAGAGGACCGGACCCGGCACATCGAAGCAGTGAAAGCGCATAACGGGCCCGTCGTACTCCTGTTCCGGAACAGTGGGGATATTTATTCGCTCATCAATGCGCAGGTTTCAAGAGGGGCAGTTCCCGATGCGGAAGTGCGCACCGATGATGGAGGAATTCACCAGATCTTCCGAATTACCGATCCCACGATCCTCACCCGGTTCGAACAGCATTTCGCAAACCTTCCCTCGCTCTATATCGCTGACGGGCACCACCGGGCAAAAGCGGCCGTGAATGTTGCGGACCGCAGGATCGCAGCAAAAGTCCCCTGCGATGCGGAGACTTTCAGGTTCATGGGAGTTATGTTTGCCCACAACAAAGTGAAGATCCACGGATACAGCCGGCTGCTCACGGATATTGGTACCTATACGCAGGATACCTTCATCGATGCCCTGAAAAAATATTTTGATGTCGAACCCTACGGCAGAGTTGACGGGCGCGGGTACAACATTAAACCGAAATGCAAGAAGCCGGAACGCTACCATGTTGTGCATATGTACCTCGGGGGTCAGTGGTACGAATGCACACGCCTGCTGGAGAAGAATGCCGCACCATTAGACGCGCTCGATGTGGCGGTGCTCCAGCAGTGGGTTTTGAAAGGCATGCTGGGGATCACCGATCCCCGGGGCGATGCCCGGCTCCAGTACCTCGGTGGTGCCCGCCCGGTAGCAGATCTTGAGAGACTGGTCGACAATGGGCAATACCGACTCGCGTTTGCCATGCAACCGGTTCAGGTCGAGACCGTCCTTTCCATTGCGGATGCCGGGGGGATCATGCCCCCGAAGTCGACCTGGTTCGAACCCAAGCTCTTAAGTGGTCTTGTTGTTCACACGTTTGAGTGATTTCCGCCATCAGGCACCCCTTATCTTTATTCTTTTTACCGCGAACAGTGTATGGTATGATTACCATCGCACTCCCGAAAGGCAGCCTCGAGGCGCAGACACTCCAGCTTTTCAAGGAGGCAGACCTTGAGGTTAAACGCACGGATCGCGACTATAATCCCCGCATTGCAGACGAGCGGATCGGTAAGATCAAGATCTTGCGGCCACAGGAGATCCCGACTTATGTGGAGAAAGGCTATTTTGATATCGGAATCTCCGGCCTTGACTGGGTGAACGAGACAAACTCCGATGTCGTTGAAGTAGCAAACCTCTCGTACAGCAAGACCGGGGAAGGCAACGTGAAGATCGTGATCGCGGTCCACCGCGACGAACCAATTGAGAATGTCTCCCAGATCCGGCCAAACAGCCGGGTGACCACGGAATACCCCGAACTTACCCGGAAGTTTTTCGAAGATCTGAAGATCCCCGTACAGATGTTTCATTCATTCGGTGCATCTGAGGCAAAAGTGCCCGATCTCATGGATGTCGTTGTCGACCTGACCGAGACCGGGACTACGCTACGCAAGAACGGCCTGAAGATCATCGGGCAGATTATGGAATCCCACACGGTTATATGCGCAAATAAAGCGAGCTGGGCAGACCCGGTAAAACGAAGGGAGATCGAAGAGATTAGGACGCTGCTCTTTGGAGTGATCGAAGCGAGGAACAAGGTACTCTTGACAATGAATGTACCCTCCGCATCCATGGAGCGGATCGTAGCCGCTCTGCCAGCGATGAAAAAGCCGACCGTGAGCCAGCTTCACGGTATTGACTACTATAGTATCCAGACAGTCGTGCAGAAGAACATGGTCAACCAGCTAATTCCACGGCTCAAGGCCTGTGGGGCAGAGGACATTTTAGAGATCCCGATAACAAAGATTGTGCCATAAAAATAACAGAAAAAATTATTCGAGTTTGATAAAAATCGTACCGCCGGGTAATGCTTTGCATTTTGTGATCGGGCTCGTCATTGCGGCATTCGCATCCTCTGCACCTGCCACGATCTGTATATCAAAGCATTTTCCCGGAGGCCATAATGTTGTATCCGATGTGGATATAGTATGCTGTTTCGTTTCTTCGAATACCTTTGTGGATATGAATACCAATCCACCGGGGATAGTTTTCCATTGCGTTTCTCCCGTCACCCGGTACAGGATTGCTTCCTGAACGGTTTTATCGCCATCATAGGTTGTGTTCCACTGTATGGTCCAGGCATTCAGAACAGGTTTTGCTTCTTCAACGAATGAGAGATGATCTACCAGGAGCGTTTTGCTGCCAAAACCGGTATTCACGATACTCTCCCGGACCCTGCACTGCATGGCAGGAATGAATCCCGTCTGGGTAACACCAGTAGCCGCATCCGTAAACGATATGGTTGAACTCCCTGGGCCGAACAGATCGATCTTTCCTGCATGCGTCAGGTTCAGGCGGAAGGTCGCAGACCAGGTATCATTCAGTTTCATTTCACCCGGGCTGAAGGTCATAGTTTTGGAAAGCCAGAGAGACCCGTCATCATGGGATTTGGGGTAGTCTTCGAGAAAGGTCATCGTGCCTGTAGGGGTCTTGTGGGTTTTATTGTAGTACGTTGAATCGGTAGGTAATGCCGGAGAGTGTACATCCTTTACATATTCCATATAACTTGTGATATCCCCGGGGAGATCGTCGATTTTCACCGTGTCATACTTCAGGGATACCTGGGTATTGCCACCTGCCGTTTCCTGCAGATCGCCGGCGATCTTTGTGTAAAGATCATTAAGGGCAACTGAATCGGATGCAAGTTGATAATATGCTCCGGTAGAATTGGAGATAATGCTGAGAACTTTGGGAATCTCACCGGTTGTGGGTGTTTCAAAACCAATCGAATATACTCTGATTTTACTCGATGCGGCATATACAGACATATTTTGATTAGAAGTCTGAGCATTTGTATAATATGTCAATGTTTTTGTCGTTAGATTTTGAGTCGTCTCATAAGGTTCGGGTTGTACTGACCAACCGTTACATGTTGCCTCATCATGATACTTGCCATTACTACACCGTTGACCATTTGGAACGCCACTCAGGGTTCCGGTAACAGCCGTTCCACCACCCAAATCATCGAAATAGCGGAATTTGTCTATTACACCAACAACATTCCCCGCCCATATACTGTGAAGGCCGGTTCGATCAGTTTCCGAAGACTCAAAGGCCAGATTAAACCCGTTTCCTCGCGCTAACGGGTCACCCTCCATGCTCCACGAACCATCGGTCATATGGATGATCGCCCGGACTGAGTCCCGATCAGTAGTCCAGCTCTTCATTAGGGTTATTCCTTCATAAAGCGCATACCGTGTCCGCGTGTGATAACCATTCGCGTTAATTCGCGTATACGAACTGATGCTATTCTTGGCGGAAGAAAGATCATACGTGAGTGGAACATATACTGAAAAAGAAGGATACGTATTTTTATCATAAAAAATAACTCCTACCCGATCTTTTCCCTGTACCATTTTGTCGATGAAATTCACCGCTGCAGTTTTTGACCGACTTAATCTGCTGCCAGTATCTGTTGATAATCCCATCGATCCGGAATTATCCAACAAGAGTAGCACATCAATGGGTTTCGGCTTGATCGCAGCGCCGTCACCTACGAGTAGTATGGTGATATTAATTTTGTCCCCCACTTGGGAATTCCCACAGTCCCCTAACGAGGATGTGCTGATGTACGGATAGTTTTTCCAGACCAGCGTGACATCACGAGTGATCGGGACACCGGACTTGTTCGTCCACATTGCTGTTGCAACAACCTGCCCGGTGGCTGCCGGATTATATCCTGCATCACCATAAACTGCGAATGCTCCCGGGCTAAAATCTACGGTTGCGTATCCGCTGGTACCATCCACGGGCACTGGTAGTAAAGTAGAAAGGCTAGGGGAGGTCGTCACAATAAAGGGCCCGCCGGGATAAATTGAATCAGCAAGCGAGAAGGTGACAAGTTCATCGCTTACCGGGTTGCCCTTAATATCAATCACCCGTGCCTGAAGAACTGACCGGGTTGAGGGATTCACATCAAGACTCGTCATAGACTGCGGATTTCCGGTAAATGTCAGGTCTACAGGATCGGTGTTATAATATTCAACATCCTGACTGCAATACCCGATAGAGCCAGCATTTATACCGGTACAAACGGCACTCGTATTCCCAAGAGGCACCGCTTTGAGAGTATAAACACCAATCTTTTCTTTCGGACCGAAGGAGATTTGTAATCGTCCCCAGGTATTTGTAGGTGCAGTTACACTCATTCCATCAGTTGAACTGCAGTATACGGATGCCCCGGTTATCGGGTTGTTGTATTTATCGGTCATCGTGTAATAAATTTCCACTGCGTTTTCCGGGAGGCCGTCCGCAGGAAGGGTTGAACCTGGACTTGCTGGAGTCTGCGCAATATAATAGGGTTCACTTTCCGCTACACCCTGAATATACGTTGCCGGGGGAACCACGATATTGCCGATGGGATCCATCTGGATGTAATTACTTTTGACAGTAGTAGATATCCTGAGAACGGCAGATATGTTGCCTTCTACATCCGTTGAATATAATTTCTGGGTAACATAATTCAGACCATCCTGAAATCCCACGCCACTTTCATCTGCCATGGTGAGACGGATTTGTTCTGCAGAATTTTTATTATCTATTCGATTGCCCCAGCGATCGACAAGGGTGACATTCACATGGGTTATTGAACCTACCGGTAACTCAGCTTGGTTTTCAAAAGTCACCCCTTGGGGCGTATCGTGATCGATCCGCTGGTAGGTAACAACCTGAACAGGGAGTGTTGGAGTGTCGTAAGAGATAGTGGCTATGATAGTTGCATTGCCGGTTTTTTTGCCTGTAGAAAATACTGCTGTTGCTTTTCCATCCGAACCGGTGAGAACAAATGCCGGAGATACAGGGGAGATCGTTCCCAAATCCTGAGAAACAGGATCAAGAGAGAAGATTACTTTTGCACCAGTGACGGGAGTCGCAGGAGTTCCCGCCGCCAAGGCATAAACGGTAATTGTGGATTGATCATTCCCATCATTCGCGATGAGCCAGCCTGAATTGCTGCTGCTGATAGTTGACGGGGAAAGGTCTATTGCAGCTGCAGAACTTATGAGCAGGACCAGACCTAAAATTACCAAAATCCTTCGTTCCACTATCATATCAATCAAATTGAAGAAAGAGCTAGCGCTCAATACAATATATAATTTTCTATTTTTAAAATCGCTCAAAAACAACTAAAAAAAGTAAAATAACAATGATTTGCTCAATATTTATGAATTTGTTTCCTTTTCTATGAGGGATCATAGTTCTGGAATAATAGGGCCTGATCAAACTGAATATTCCCTTATGGGACAATGAACGCTGAAGTCTTTTCACACGGTTGATGGGGATAAAAGAGATGTCGTTTAGTGCTGAATTCGCCCGATTGATGGTTGATTGATTACACAACCATTTTTTTTCATATTCCAATGTGTTTTTGTTCCACCAATCCTGTTCTTTTTTCCGATTCGATTTTTAAGAAGAAATTTAAACGCCCCTGATAAACGAATATTTATATTCACCCTCCATCCTATAAACCACAAGGCAAATCCATGAGAAAAGTGGCATATGTATTTTTTTTCATAATGTTGGTTTTAGCCATCGTTGTTATTATTGGGGGAAATCCACTATCATTTTTTAGTCCGTCACCACAAGCCACACACTCAAAAGTTGATATCGGTTTTATTGTTCTCAACCAGTCCAATGAATTCGAGAGAGTAAATTTCGAAGACATCATACCAAACGTCCCAAATGTGGGGATCCTCCGAGAAGACGGTTCATCTGATAATATTACCGAAACAACGCACATCCAGCTGATCCGCGGATATAATCTGGATGCAACAGGAAATGCAACTAGTTGGATCTTCGTGGTCCGGCAACCGGAACAGGTGTCACTGGTCACTTACGATCGCTCTGGTGAAAAGGTGAATATCTGGCTGGGCCGGTACCCGGAAAAAGAGATAATTATCAGTCAGATAATTACACCACGAAATCTTTTTGAAAAGAACCGGGAGCTGATTTTCCCAACATCACTTGCGATCACTACCGGGTCAAGAGAACTTGCCTTAGCAGAAGGTAACTATTATCTCACCATAACAGGCCAGGGAAAAACAAGATATCTCATATTCGATGCAAAGACAGGGGCGTTGACATCATCAAATGACTGACGATTCCGGGATAATGTCAATAGACTTTCTGGTAGGTTTCACTATCTTCATGATTACTTTTATCTGGGTAGCGACCCTGATACCGGGCCTGTTTATCGGTCTTCAGTCACATACGATAGATTTCGATGCCGTTGCATACCGGACCGGGGTAATTCTTGTGGAGGACCCGGGGGCTGTCGGACCGCTTGTAACCGGAAACCAGCCGTGGGAGATTCAGAATGACAAGCGCGATGTTGCACGATTCGGCCTTGCAGTCTCAAAAGAAACCCCTCGTATTCTCGATAAAAACAAAGTGAACCGGTTTTTCTGTCTTACAGCGTTTTCTTATCCGGAAGATTATCAGAAACGAGTGATATTCGGGGACTATCCCTATCGGTTCAACATTTCCCTCAGGGTTGCTGGAGAGGACTCACCCCGATCTGTGGGCGAGGTTGTTCCCGATAATTACCCGTATGGATATATTCGCAGGGATGTAAAAATCAAGGATTCAAGCAACACATCGATCGGTAAAACTATAATCAGGGCGTATGGCTACAACAATACCGAAAACGTGACATTTAATGAGTTCCGGGTTGTGATCAATTCATCATACCTTCTTACCGGCAACGTAGGTAAAATTGACAATCCAAATGGGGATGCTGCGTACCGGATCAACCCGAACGGGGATCGAATTGTTATCAATATCACTGATCTGGATGAGACGCGAAATACGGTTGCGCATCCCCCATCAGAACCTTACTCTATCGCCTTGAAAGAAGTAAAATTTTACCAGACACACACCGGGGATTCAAACCTCTATGCCTTTTCACCGGTTGCGGCGTTTGAGAATTATGTTTATGTCAACTGGGGTACTACAGCAGTAAAACCTCCTGCCAACCTCGGTACCGACAGAAATCTTTCGATGGTTTTTGAGCCGGGTTTTTTCTCCAGTACGGATAAGTACGGTGCGATCTACATCAACCTGACCTTTGAACTGGATCCAAAGCAGCAGTTCCTTAATAATACCCATACCCGGCCATTTGATTACAATTACAATCCGGTGAACGTCACACAACCCGCCCTGACTGATGCCGTTCTGGAGGTGGCAGTGTGGTAAACACGGAAGGGCAACTGTATACTATCGAGGGCATAGCCGCTGGACTGATCATGCTCATGACAGCATACATTGTAGTCAACAGCACATCGGTGTATACCTTGGGAGATACCCATATCAGCGATATGCAGCTCGAAGTGCTGGGCAGTGATGCCCTGAACCTGATGAATACTGCACCCAACAGTACACTTGGCAGGAGCCCGCTCCAGACAATCGTGGAAACCGATGATGCTGAAACATTCCGGTCAATGTTCCTCACCTTAGTGAACAACAGAGCGGGATCTGATCGGGATCATATCCAGTTTGTAGCAAATGTAACATACGTGGATGTGGGAGGATCTGTCAGAAGTACGGTTTTGAGTGATTCCCTGCGCCCGTTCGTGAGCGGAGAACATGCCGTGCGTGTTTCTGACTGGGTAATTGTTGAAAAACGATTTCCTGACTGTTCTGCCCAGTCCTGTTCGGGCAAACATGCCGTTCTCGTGGAGGTACTTTTATGGCGGGATTAAATGATGATGCCCAGTGGATTGTGCTCATGGGATTTGTCGTGAGTTTCAGCCTGTTCTTTATCGCGATAGTTCTCAACCAGTCAACTGTTATAGGACAAACAACCGCAGAAGCAGTCTTGGAATTCCCGAAAAACGATATTCGTGATGTACGAGATGTGATCATCCGGTCCGAATTTTTAGATGACGATGGGATTTTTTTCAATAAATCAAATGTACAGAAGGACATTCGCACCCTGTCATTGAGCAGACAGAATTCCGTAGTGAATATCTCATCCACACCACCAACCGCTGAGAATCCCTATACCACAGTTGATATTCATTACAACAACGGAGTGACCATATACAATGAGATCTGGAGATCAAAATAGAGGGATCCTGCTGGGCAAAGATGCCGGTGTGGCAACATTGATAGAGTATATCATAATATCCGGCGTCCTCATGGCCCTCTTTATTGTGATGCTTCTCCTCGTAAATGCAAATTTCATGGAGGGGCCGGCGAACACTCTCACGTATTCCGCATTTACCGATATCAGTAACGGCATCTCCATCCGGATCGTTGATACCTATGCCATCGCACCCGACACGGGGAATATTACTTCAAAATTCGACATCCCGGATGACATCGCGGGACGGGGATATTTTGTTGAGATCGGCAATACAGCCAGTGATGATCCAACAGCCCAGACTGTAACGGTATCGAGAGGTTCGATTGTCACTAATGTGGCAATCGCCGGTATCGGTTCTACACGAAGAGCCGGTGGGAATACCACAGGTTCGGGTATGAACAGGATAAGTTATGATTCTGGAGGATTTTAATGACGGGCAAAAATAACCGGATATCACGCACTTCAGCAGTGTCTGAATCAATCGGATTCTTACTCATCTTCACCATAGTGATCGCGGGTATCGGACTTGTTACCCTGTACGGTTATCCGATGCTTCTCCAGCAGCAGACAAGCGCTGATGAGCAGATCATGCAAAAGAACATGATCGTTTTGCAAAACGATGTGAAAAGTCTCGCGTATAAGACCGTGCCCTACAAAGAGACATCTTTAAAGATCGGGGGTGGGGCACTAACGGTGTACAATTCAAGTTACACCCCTGCATCCTCAACGATAAAAATCTATGATCAAAATAATGTCGTGTACGAGAACTCATTCCAATCCGGAGATTTGCGATATTCCTCTGATAGTGCCGGGACTGACATCTCTCTTCAGAACGGAGCAGTTGTCCTGCGCCGGCACGCGGTACCAGGTTCGGTGATGCTCGCTGAGCCCCGATGGTTCTATGACAGTCAGACAAATACCATGGTCATTAATCTTGTAAACATCACCAGCACCGGGCAAATTTCACGGACGGGTATCGGTACGGTACAGATGACATTGGGAGAAACCCAGTTCCAAAAAACAGATTCTCCTTCTCTTGTGCCCCCGGTATACCTTGAATACACACCTGATCCGGCACAGGATTACTCGATAGCCTGGGACAAGTATTTAAAAAACCCTCCTTTAGGGATGACACTGATAAGTGGAACTCCGGGTACGGGAACAGTGCTGAAATATCAACTGCCACCAACAACCACATTGGTTATCAAACAATACGAAGTGAACATCAGATCACTATGATCTTTTTTCAAGCTGGCAGGTCTGGAAAAATATAAAAAAATTTCCTCCTGAAAAAAAATTTAAAAAGATTATTGAATATACAATCTACCCGTTTTCTTTGTTAAAATTTGTGAAAATTCATTCCTAAACGATGCACAAAAAGAGCTAAACACTACCGTTTATGATAGATTTTTTTTAAGCGATCCGATACGGTTCACCAAACACCATAAGTCGTCTCATCCAAATCCCTTCAGGTAAGGTATTGCCAGCAGGAGTAACAACCCCGCACCGAAGCATACAATCATTATCCCGGATATCCGGTTAATCAGCCTCAGGTGCTTAGCACTGATATGGGAACGCACGGAACCAATCGCACCACAGAGAATGATCCACCAGAGCGTAGAGCCTAAAAAAACACCGCCAACAAACTCCGATGCAGAAAGAACAGAATTTTCATGAAACACAACGCCAAAACCGGGCAGGATGGCGATAAAGAAGATGAGCGTTAACGGATTTGCAATCGCGATGGCCACCATCGACAGGTAATCTTTGAGGTACGTCTCGCGCTCGGTTTTCACGCTTATAGGTGCGGGTATTGAGAGGAATATTCGTATTCCCACTACGATAAGAACTAAACCCGCAGCGAGCCGGAGCGGGAACTGGTAGGCCAGAATCAGTCCGGATATGGCAGTAAGCCCGAAGAAGGTGACAGCAGCATAAAACGAATCTGAAGTTGCCACCCCGGTACCCGATATGATCCCGTGAAGCCTGCCATTAGTGACCGCCCTCTGGATACATATGAGGGCAATCGGACCAACCGGTACAGCAAGCGTGAGGCCGATGATCACTCCCTGGATGAATAAACTGGTGTCCATATATTCACTTGCCGGGTTATTCTCCCGTGTGATTGACCGGGACGTTGGATCTGTCTATCTGCCAAACCCCCAAAGGTTGTAGCAGTTAGCGGTAAGATCGCTGGTGATGTATCCCTTACGATACATTCTTTTTACCGATGTTGAGGGTTTCGGTACAAAGTGATCATATCACGAACCATGGATTGCTGTGAGAATCGATCCTCATGCCGCATTTTATTATTTGGAGAATGAACATCTGAACCAGAATTATGAAAACAAGATGCGGGGAGCCGGATTCGAACCGACGAACTCCTTCGAGAATAGATCTTGAGTCTATCGCCGTTGGCCAGGCTTGGCTATCCCCGCTTGGTGTGGAATAATGTTGGTGACGGGAATAAATAAGCTCACCTGATCAGATGAGCTGAAGGACATACAGGTACATGGTTCACATCAGATCTTTGACTTTTATTCCGTGTGTCCGTTAAACGGCACGACGATCGCGGAGTTTTCACATTCCTCGCATTCAACCTCCAGCGTGGAATGGTGGATATGGTACTTCTCCAATCGTTCCCTGATCTCCTGCTTCATCTCCGCGATTTTTGCCACATCCGGTTCGCAGGAATAGATATGGGCGTCCAGTACGTGGATCTCGGAACTGAGGCTCCAGATGTGGACATGGTGCACCCCGGCAACTCCCTTAACCATAGTCATGTCTGCTATGACTGCGTCAAAGTCAACGGACCTCGGGGTGAACTGGAGGAGGATTGCAATAGTCTCGCGCAGAATACCCGCGGCCGAGACAATGATCAGGACCGCAATAAATCCCGAGAGAAGGGGGTCGACAAACACCTGCCCGGTAAACGCAATCCAGATGGCAGCGACAATCACCGCAACCGATGAGACCGCATCGCCGATGACATGCAGGAAAGCACTTTTCACATTCAGGTTGTGGCTCCCGTGCAGCAGAAACGCGACAGCAATATTGGCAATAAGACCTGTCACCGCGACAGCACCCATGAGACCACTCTCGATCGGTGCAGGGTTCAGCAACCGCTGGTACGCTTCCCACAGGATAATACCGCTCACCGCCATTAGCAGCAGGGAATTGATAAAGGCTGCAAAGATCTCTGCCCGTAAAAACCCATACGTTCGTTCCTTTGACGGGAGCCGGGAAGCAAGCGTGATCGCCCCAAGGGAAAGGAGGAGCGCCAGCACGTCACTGAACATATGGCCGGCATCACTTACCAGCGCAAGCGAGCCCGAGATCAAGCCACCCGCAAGTTCGACGACAAAAAAGAGGGACGTGATAACGAGTGCGAGCTGTAACGGTTTTTTAAAATCCCGGTGCGTGTGGACCATTCGTTTGCCTGCATGGTTGTCAGCGTTATAATAAAAAAAGGTACATATCGTGGATCATCAGGATCAGTCACTCTGCCTGAACCCAATTAATTTTCGGGAGGTACGCTACCGGAACACCAGTAACGGGGCTGGATTTTTGGATCACATGAAATCCGCTAAACCCAGCTGCTGCTGCTTCTCCTCACCGAACGTGGACTGGATCGCAAGGTCGATCACTTCAACCCGCTGCTTGGTGTATTCCGAGACCTTGTATTTCCGGCAGATCTCGCGGGACATCTCGAGATATTTCTTTACCGAACCTTCGTGCACAGTGGGAATGATATTACCATTACACGGGTGCTTTCCCTTGAACTTCGTACATTTGCCGGCAAGTGGCATCCGGCGGTAGCTCGTGTTGCACTTCGTACACCGGAATTTCTGCTTTGAAAAAGCCGACAGGTTGCCCATTAAGTCCCGGATGAAATGCGTGTTAAGTACCCGCTCTGCCACATCGTCGGCATCGACCGCCCGGATCTTCTCTGCCAGCACCAGTTCGGCCTCGAGTTTGTCGGTCATCGTCTTGAGCTGGGTGTACATCGATTCGATAGGCCCTGCCGAGATATCCGAGGTGTCGTGGGTGACCTGGAACCCTTCCAGCTGGGCAGGAGTGCCGATACGGTTCTCGACCCGGTCAATGAGTTTGACAATCGTTTTAGGCTCGATATAGTTGAGTGCACCGGTGTACACCTCGATGGGGTAATGATCGCAGACATCGACGTTTAAGGCTTCTTTGTCGATCTGGGCTGGATCAATCCTGCTCGTCAGCACGAGCGGGGCATCCATGGAACCGCCCCGGTTCTGGGGTAGGAACGAGCGCGAGAAGTTGATCAGGCCATCTAACAGAAGCATGATGCAGTCTTCATCCCCATCACACTGGCCGGTGAAGATCCCATTTGCCACCAGAGTATGATCGTCGGCAACCGTCAGGCAATAGACCCGTTCCTCCGGTGCCGGCACGATATCGATAGAGCGTATACGGTCCGAGATCACGTTCATACCTTCCAGCACCGGAACCGCATCCCCGACTTTGAGTTCGAGTGCCCTGATCTTCCGGAGATATGCTGTATCCCAGACGAGCATTGCGTGATCGGGAGTGACTGCGATATCCTTCCCAAGCGCAGTCGTGATCCGGAGCAGGGTTGCCGGGGAACGGTGGATGGAGACCGTAGTGACCTTACGGATATGCATCACGCCATTTGTATCGATAGTTCGGGTGTAATACGGACGAGCCGGGTCAGAGTAATAGGTGCCAAGCTGGTCGATGCCCGGACGACTCACGTCGAAATTTTCCAGCACAAACTTCCGTATCGGGTGCCGGGTCCAGGACCTGCCATCGTACACCTCGATCATGGTATCGCCAAAGAAGCAGTTCCTGCGCTTGGCGGCATGGAAGAACGGGTGGGCATATCCTACATCTGCCCGGGTAAACCCGATGATCCGGGCGAGAACACCCGCGCTCGTGTGTGGAGCGAGGCCAATAACAAGATGACCTACAAGATCCTGAGGTTTTTCCACATTGTAAAACGGGGGGAGGCCATAAACTTTCACCAGCAGGTCATCCATGAACTTTGCCACGCTCACCATGTACTCGGCACAGGAATCGGAAACAAGGAGATCCTGTGCATGGAGTTCAACCACCTGCTTGCCGTTCTGGAGATCGTACCCGTACGTGTCTTTGGTGTAACCCAGCGAGCGGAGTTTCTCGACCGGTACCCGCACTTCATCGGGGCGGATGTGGGTGAGCGGCAGGTCGATCATGTCAAACCGCGTGGTCCCGTCCTTAAAGACCCAGATGTTCCGTATCCCCCGTAATACCCCCTTCTCCATCGCCTCTACAGACTTCTCCTTCGAGATCATGCCCTTGACACCCTTGACAAGCGCGACCGCATCGGTTTTCATCCCGAGGTGTGCCATCACCTTGGCGTATTCCCCTTTGACATCCAGTTTGAGTCGCTGGGAGCAGGTTGCCTGTCCATCACACGCGGGACACCGGGGCAGACTGGTTTCCCGTCCGCACTTGATGCAGATAAAGACCGCGACCGTATGCCCCCCGCACTTGTCGCACCGGTTGAGATAGGTGATCTCCTGGCACTGCGAGCATCGCCTTCGGCCGACTTCGATCTCGATGATCCCGCATTCCTTCTGGATACCGATATCGGTATCGTTCTGGTCCTCCTGCTCGATATGGGAAGACGCAGACTGGAATGACCGCCGGGCACCCCCGGTGTCGCCGAGCGGGAAAAGAACATGTGGGGGAGGATTCATCTTACGGGGCTTGGATTTCCCCGGTCTCCCCATGCGCCCACCGATCCGTGTCCCCGATCGCGAACGCATCTTAAACCCGGAAAGGTGCTGGACAAGAACTAGCTGGGACGTATCCGGGGGATTTGTCCAGACCCCGCATTTCTTCAGGGAATCATCCAGCCCGAGGCAGGCGATGAAGGCCCGGTACAGGTGGATCTTTACACACCCATCCCGCACGATGTGCGGAAGAAGCAGTGTTTCGAGAATGTCTTTGATGACCGGATCAAGAGGGATCTGGAGATAATCGTCGACAATCTTTCCCGTACTCGCAAACGCATCAGCGAGGATGCGGATCTGGTCCATGGTGATATCGTCCCAGAACCATGTGTAAGCGGGATGGAGATATCCTCCCGCCCGGGCAAATGCAATTGCCTCCTCTTCATCTTTCGGTGTTTTTGTACCAGGTTCGCTGTCGAGCAGCCACCATTCGTCGCAGTAGCCGGAAGGTACCAGCGGGTGGTTGTTCTCTAAAAATTCCCCGTACGAGATGAGAATCTCGCCTACGTCAAGGATCCGCTCGATCACAGGCTGTAGGCGCTGGGCTGTTGCTTCATCATCGATCCGGAGCACATCGCCACTGGTGAGACGCACGGTCGGTCCTTCGATCGAGTCTACCGGTACGACTCCGCAGGCCTTACCCGGCCTCTCGGTCTTCATCTGGGTGCCGGTGGCGAGGAACTCGCCCAGCACATACAGAGTAGACGGGTGAAAGCCGGCGGCGGCAAACCCAGTGTTGCGCGAACGACCATACCGGAGCCGGAAGCCACCTTTTCTCATAGGATAGGCAAAGACCGGTCTCCCTCCGATCAGGTCACGAAGGTACTTGTCCAGCGGTTTGATACCAACAGTTTTTTCTTCATCACCGGACTTTGAGGCACCGGCTATGAGTTTGTCAAGCCAGTCCCAGCCCTCCATCTTCATCTTCTCGACCCGGCTCTTGAGCTTGCGTGCCTTGCCTGCGATACCTTCCCCGATAACGAGCGCCATGCCGCCCCGCACGGTATTGGTCTCTACCCGTTCGAGGTTCCGGTGCCCGGACACCTCTTCCTGTTCGGTTGCTTCGCCATCGATGCAAACCGGGCAGTTCTCGATGATGAGCCGTATCTCTGCTTCGCTTGGCAGGTACTGGAGGTTCATGATCGAGTTGTACTGCCGGATCTCCTCGATGTACCGCTCTACCTCGTCCTGCCGGGGTATGTAGCGGTTGATATTCAGTTTCTGGCGCACATAGTCCCCGACAAGCACCGAGAGTGCCTGTGCAGTCCCACCGGCACTCCGGATCGGTCCTGCATAGAATATCATAAGGTACTGGCTGCCATCGTCGTTCTTGCCAAGCTCAATCTTTGCAATCCCTTCAGTGGGAGCCGCTACGACACCCTCCGTGAGAAGGGCCATCGCTGTCCGTATGGCATGGTCGAGTACCTCAAGAACAGAGGTCTCCCCGAACTTCCGGGCAACAAAATCATCACCGATTCGGAGCGCAATCTCCTCACGCGACATCTGGGCTTCGAGTTCACGGATCCGCACCGCAACCCCTTTGATGCCAAGTAGTGCCTCAACGCGGTCGGCTAAATCGCTTGCAATAGGTATCTCAACATCGGTGGAAGGATCAAGACCACGGGAGCGGGCTTCCTTTGCTATCGCTATCGCACGATGAAGATCATCAAGAAGGGATTTTTCATACGCCTCCATCGCGGGCGAGAGCACTAGCATACCGGTACGATGGTCCGGGAGGGAATTTATCCCTTCGGTTTATCGCAAAAAAAGCTCATGGTTATTTCGTGGGGAGATGTATGGGATCAAACCGCCGCAGAGCGCTCTGTCAGGCATGGAAGTATCCCTTGCATTCGGAGGTATGGAGGTATCTGCCCCCACTTTGTAACCCACTCAAATAAAGAACTAAAAACAGACTGAATTGTATCCAAATCAGCTCTTATCCTCATCGCCCTGAATTTTCTCAACCATCGAGGGAATGCCCGTTTCTCCCATCTGCCAGAGGGTCAAAGACGCACAGGTGCGGAGTATTGAATCGGCATCGTCAAGGCGCCGGGTGAGTGGTTCCACCGCAGGTTTTCCGATCCGGCAGAGAGCCCGGGAGAGATAGCCACGCAGGTCCGCATCATCGCTTCCCATAGCATCGATCAGGGCTTCAACGGCAGGTGCACCCATGTTCCCGAGCGCTGCGGCACCATAGCGTCGGAAATCCTTTTCCCGGTTCACCCGCATTGCAGCAATCACGGGGTCTATCGCGGGTATGCCAATACGTGATAGAGCTACTGCCGCATACCAGCGGTGATCATTGTCTGTTGAATCCGCAAGTTCCGTGATCAGGAGCGGTACTGCCCGTTCGCCATATTCCCCGAGTGACTGTACCGCCTCGTGTCGTACATCAATAGACGGGTCTCCCATTGCAGTAATAAGCTCGTTGATCTTCTGCTCATCGGCGGGATGAAAATCGTTTCGGGAATTTTGCAGCGCCATTATTACCTCGTGTTCTTATCTTTGCATTCTTTTTTGGGAGTCCCAACGCGTATCCTGCGCACCAGCGGTTCAACAGCAGGGATCAGGATGGCATCGATTGCATCGGCTATTGCCCTTCGCTCATCGTCATCAGCATTCTCAAGGAGCTGGACAAGGGGCTCGATTGCATCTGCATTCTTGAGTTCCCCGAGCGCAGTCATCACTTCTATACGGATCTCCCCTCGTGCTCCTTTTAAAAAACCCAGCAGGGGACAAAGAGCAGGAGTACCGATTGCTGCAAGCGCAGCTGCGGCTTCTGCCCTTACCATTGCCTCCTTGTCAGCAAGTGCAAGGATCAGCTGTTCAACAGCAAGAGGGTTTTTTATTTTTCCCAAGGCAAGTGCTGCTCCCCACCGAACACTGGTATCACCTTGTTTGAGAGCGTTGATAAGAGGAAAAACTGCCGGTTCGCCAATCATGCTGATTGCATGCGCAGCCCGGCTTCTCACAAACCTATCCTCATCGGAAAGAAGGTGGATGAGGGGGTCGATGGCATCCGGGTTCCCAATCTCACCAAGGGCAATTGCTGCTTTCCAGCGGACATCGTCATCCGGGTACTGCAACGCGGCAATGAGTGATTCAACCGCCGGATTCCCAATCTTTGAGAGAGCTTCTGCCGCTTTCCACCGCACACCACTGAACTCATCCCGCTTCAATGCGGTGATGAGCGGCCCGACCGCATTTTCATCCCCGAGATTTCCCAGTGCTTCTGCTGCCTCGTACTGGACCTGGGGATCTTTATGTTCCAGAAGGTGGCAAAGACCTGCGATATCCCACCGGCTTTTCAGTTTTTTCACATCCGGCCCGAGAAGCCCGGCGGGATTGAAATGTTCAAAAAAAGCCAGTTCCACCACAATGGGTACCATCAGGTAAAGGAGACGCTTGTACCTGAAAACCGGCGGGATGAATTCCATCTGATGATACGTTGGCAAGAGACAGATAAATGGATTGTGGGTTGTTCGTAGGGAGAGGGGGTGCTTCGAAGAGAAATGGGTGAACATTTCAATGAGGTTCAATGAGATCAGTAAACACTCTATCGAAACGAAATCCGTTTTCCTAAAAAGAGGAGTCAACGGAGATTTCTAACCGAGGAGATTGCTCTTATCCGTGAAAGGAGATTTCCAGGGGAAAAACAGGTAATATTTCGCCGGCATATACCCGAAGGGATGTGCATCAATTCGGTCAGGATCACTATTTTGTAATCGGCAGCTTAATACATATCATCTACAGCGCAATGCACAGGATTGTAATACTATGGAACAGCTCATGATTGTCAACATCCTGCTCGTCTGCATATTTATCGCCGTACTACTGCTTCCGTTCAAGGTCAAAAAGGTGGAAGAGAACCTTGAGGTGTTTCTCTTTGTTTGCGGAATAGCTGCACTGAGTGTTGCCAGTTTTGCAATCCTGCACGGAGAAACATTCGGGTGGACGTACGCTATAGTGGTTGAGGCGCTTTCCGCACCGGTTATGATCACGACCGTGGCCGGGATACCGGTTGGCATTGTCCAGATAGTCCTCATCATGGGTTTGATTATTTATTTTGCCCACACGCAGATCCAGGTGGCCATCCAGACGATGGTAAACCGGGTGCCGCTTTCTGTCATCGTTTTCTTCCTGATCTGTGGTCTTGGGGTTGTTTCCAGCATTATCTCTGCGATTCTTGCTGCCATCATTCTCGTTGAAATAGTCTGTGCCCTCCCGCTCGGACGGCAGGAGAAGATTGGTGTCACGGTGATTGCCTGTTTTTCCATTGGTCTTGGGGCTGCACTCACGCCACTCGGTGAACCACTCTCCACGATCGCCATCTCCAAACTTTCCGGTGATCCTTACCATGCAGGATTTACGTTCCTTTTCGATATGCTGGGGATCTATATCATTCCCGGTATCATTGCTCTGGGAATTCTTGGTGTTGTTTACTTACAGCGGCAGGGTACCAGCACGGAGGGACTTGAGTGCAAAATCGTTCGCGAGAGCATCCGCGATGTCGTGATCCGCGCAGGCAAAGTATACCTTTTCATCATGGCGCTGGTCTTTTTAGGAGAGGGGTTCAAGCCGCTCATTCTTGAATATATTATCCAGATACCGTCAGAGGGCCTCTTCTGGGTAAATATCGTGTCTGCGGTGCTTGACAATGCAACCCTTGCCGCTGCAGAGATCGGGCCACAACTCAGCATGATCCAGATAAAAAGCGCATTAATGGGACTGTTGATTGCCGGGGGTATGCTTATCCCCGGCAATATTCCCAATATCATCGCAGCAGGCAGGATGGAGATCACCAGTAAGGAATGGGCAAGATACGGAGTGCCCCTTGGATTTGCCCTGATGCTGATTTTTTTTGCAATCCTGTTCGTTCCCGCGTATCTCGGCATCCACTAAAAAATCCCATTTATTCATCTGCACGGGATTCAGGGTCTGGTAAATACGATACGTAAAAAGTCCTGCACTGCTACCGGAAAGAATTGCCGAGAACCGATGGGAAGAATCAGGTAAACGCCTTCCAGCCTGAATACCTCATCCCTGTTTATAATATACCGCTTGACTGAGGAAAGGCAAGATAAAATCGTGTTTTTCGTTCACTGCCGGGTTACAGGAAGGTATTTATTCACCTTCGATGGTATAGACCAATTGAATATGTCAGGGGATGTCTCAGCGTAATGGTCCAGGATATCATAAAAGCCATTGATGCTCTGAAAACTACGGCGGTGGCACGATGCCGGGAGCGAATAGAAGAGGCAGCCCAGAAAGCGCGTGGATTGCGGGGAGGCAGTCCTGCCAAAGAAGAGAAGAAAACCCCCGGTTCCCGGGAACCACAGTGCGGGGTTACATCGATCCTGAAACGCAGGCACGGGTTGTAAAGAGGGTAGTATGGACACGGAAAAGACACTGCTGCAACAAATTCGGGAAAAAGAACAGGATGTGGCAAAGAAGATAGAGGATGTAAAAGCTGGCACGGAAGCAACAATCGCCGCAGCAAAAACTGATGCCGAGAACCTGCTGTGCACCGCAAACGCTGAAGGAAAAACTGCCGCTGAAGAGTTATACTGGCGGGAGAAAGGAAAAACTGAAGCCAATATAGAACAGTTAAAACAGGAAGCGGGACGTGAAGCAGAAGCTGCAGCAGAAAAAGGCAAGAGAAATATTCCCGTTGCTGCAGCAGCCATTGTACGCTTTGTGACCATGGAGTAGTCCGGCATTGCCCGGAAAGGGACCGTATGCTCCAGCAGATGAAAAGAATCCAGGTAATCGGGCCAAAACCCTCATTCAATCGTGTAGTTGACCTGTTGTACCAGGAAGGAACTCTTCATCTCGAAGACGTATCAAAATCGGTCTCTCCGGATGAGATCCCTTTAGACAAAGTAGTGCTGGATACTGCAGGTGAAGTTACTGAAGTATTAGGAAAGATCAACGGGATCTTTTCTACGCTTCCTCACGTCAGTGATGATCCGGCACGCATGGATGAAATCCGAAAAACCCTCCAGAACCAGAGCCATGAACAGGTTCTGTTGCGGGCGCAGGAGATAATCCGGAATCTTGAGACCACAACCAGGGATCTTGCGTCAAGAAAGAGTGAACTCACCTTAACCATCACCGCATTAAACCGGTACTCAAAAGTCCTTGTCATCCTCCAGCCGCTTGAGCGCGAGCTGCCGATGCTGGAAGGGTTTGAAGTCACGATCCTCTTAATCCAGAAGGAACACGGCGAGGTTGTTGAACTGATAAAAAAAGAATTAGACATCATCACCAGCAACCAGTTCGAGATGACGTCGACAAGCGTTGATGCCGAAACTCTCGCAGCCATCATGGTCTTTAACAAACGGCATTCCGAACAGGTCCATTCTTTCATCTACTCGGTGAATGTAAACGAGGTGCGTCTGCCCCGGGAATACATGGGAAAACCGTTTTACGAGATGTTTGCCTTAATCGAGGAGAACAAGCTCCGGGCCAATAACGAGATAGAAAAGATCGAAGAGGGACTTCTTGCACTTGCATCTGCCTGGCACCAGGAACTCGCCCTGTTGAAAAAAAACCTTGAGGACATGAATGACGAACTGGGGGCATTTTCAAACTTCGCGTTGTCTGAATATACCTTTGTCATCATGGGGTGGATCCCCAAAAAAAAGTTACAAAAGGTAAAAAAATCCATAGCAGATGCATTCCAGGACCGGGTTATAGTAAATGAACTGGACACCACGGAAAAAGATATGGAAGGAGCGCCGGTCTTTTATGATAACCCCCGTTGGGTAAAACCGTTTGAGACGATTATGCAGCTCATTTCACCTCCGCGATACCGGGAGATCGATCCATCACCGGTTCTTGCGTTCTTTTTCCCGCTCTTTTTTGGGATCATGGTGGGGGATATCGGGTACGGGATCGTTATTTTTTTAATCGCGCTCCTCATCAAAAAGATGTATGGAACCATTGCATTTGCTGCAAGTGTAGCTGATATCCTCCTCATCTCGTCGATCCCGACCATCATCTTCGGTTATTTATACGGAGAATTTTTCGGGGATTTTGGTGAGATCATGGGCTGGCTGCATCCGGTACATTTCCTCGGTATAACGTGGAACCGGGTGGAGGCGATGATCCCCATGCTAATCCTTGCCATCGGTATTGGTGCTATTCATGTTATTCTGGGGCTCATCATCGGGATGCGTAATGCGATGATCATGAAAAGCAGGAAGCATCTCTCTGAAAAGACCGGGATGCTCCTTATGCTGATCGGGATCATTATTCTCATGGGAATGCTCGCAGGGGTGGTTCCTGAAATGGGGATCTATCCCACGGTCATACTTATGGTGATCGCGCTGCCCCTGATCCTCTACGGTGCAGGTGTCTTTGGTGCGATCGAGGTTATGAGTACGGTAGGAAACATTCTCTCCTATGCCCGGCTGATGGCAATCGGTATGGCATCCGTGATCCTCGCCATGGTCGCAAACAAACTCGGTGAGTCCTTTGAGATCCTGATCATCGGTATCATTGTGGCATTACTGCTTCATGCACTGAATATTGCGCTTGCCATGTTCAGCCCCTCTATCCACTCGATGCGTCTGCATATTGTGGAGTTCTTCTCGAAGTTCTACGAAGGTGGAGGCGTGGTGTATAAACCGTTTAAAAAAGCGGTTGTGGATGATGGGGGGAGGTAGTAATAAGGCTCTTTGTTCCGAGAGGGCTGGTTGGATACATAGGCGGTCTCCCTATCAGGAACATTCTGGCAGATTGATAACTCACTCTGGCCGCAATGGGAAGGCACTATATTTCTGTTCAAACCGAAGAATACCGGACGACATTTTCAATCAAAGTCCGGTTGACTTTTTTCAAGCAGAGTCTGGTTGATTTTTTTTAATTAAGGTTTGCTTGAAAATTTACAATCAAAGTCCGGTTGAAAAATAAAAATCAAAGTCTGTCTTGAAACTTGAAATCGAAGTCTGCTTACAAATTTGAAATCAAGGTTTGATTGATCCGGATCAGGTTTTCAATCACGATCATGATCGCGATGAATAATTTTCATTCAGGGTTTGATGAAAAAATCGCAATCGAAGTCTGCCGGAAAATTTCAAATCGGGATCCGGTTGAACGTTTTCAAGCTAGGTTTGATTGATTTTCCGAACAATTCACGTCGGAATGATTTTTTTGGATTCGTTTTTTCAATCAAACTCTGGTTAATAATTTCCAATCAAAGTCTGCTCCCAAACTTTCAATCAAGGTTTGCCTGAAAATTTACAATCAAGGTCCGGTTGATCCGGATCAGGTTTTCAATCACGATCATGATCGCGATGAAAAATTTTCATTCAAGGTTTGATGGAAAAATCGCAATCAAAGTCTGCCCGGAAATTTCAAATTGGGATCCGGTTGAAAAATTCAAATCAAGGTTTGATTAAAATTCTTCAAGCAAGGTCCGGTTGAAAATTTTCAATCGGGATCCGGTCAGGATTTTTCAAGCAGAGTCTGGTTGAAATGTTATCATCAGGGTTTGATTGATCCACGAACAATTTTCTATCAAACTTCGATTGATAATTTCATGGCAAGGTCCGGTTACCTTTTTTCAATCAAAGTCCGGCCGAAGATTTTCAATCCAGATCTGATTGATATTGCATAAGAAGAACACCCATACCATATCAAAACGTAAATGATTCAGAAAATGCTAACGTATCGTGATTGCGGATGCATCCAAAACAATGTCAAACATGCAGACATGCAATAAAAAAAACTCAAAGAACATCCCTTCATGCATATCTCTGCAAAGCCACGGGTTTGATCCGGGAACCTGTACTACCGGCGTTTTGGATATATTGTTTCGGCTGCCTCTGGTATGACATGAGTCCGTGGATACCGGTAACCGATGACAAAAAACCAAGGTCCGAATAAAAAATTGGCCTGAATGAATACTCAATACATATCAGGCGCACAGGATCTCTGCCAAGTCCGGATTACATCATTAAGAAGCCTCAACAAGAGTTCTCATGCTGCGTTTTTCTGCGGGAACTCCTCAATATTTATTCTATTGGACGAAAAACAAAAGAGTATCAGAAGTGTTCCCGGAGAAAAAGCAAACCATGACATTGTGCGAAGTACGAACCAACGGGGATATTACCATTGTCGTAATGCCCCTCCAGATTGACCATGTCGCTGCATTGACACTGGACCACGAACTCCACGAATTCGCCATCCGGGGACCTAAAGCCCTGTTTTGCGACTTTTCACATACAAAATATATCTCCAGTTCAGGACTCCGGATCATCCTCAAGACCGCAAAGACAGTAAAGGCGGATAATGGCAACTTCGGGGTCTTCTCTCTTACTCCTTTTGTTGACCATATCTTCTCTATGTCCGGGTTTTCAAAAGTAGTCTCTATCTATGATACCGAAGAGGCAGCAGTCCGGGCTGTTTCACGTTAATACTATCTTTTTAAATCAAAAAAATGTTCAATCAGAGTCCGGAATGAAAAATAGATTCGGGAGCCCGTCAACGTATATCATAGCGCAACTCACTTTGCGCCCAACATTTTATCTTTCGCTTTCTTCTTCTTCCGCTCCAGGATACTCTTGACCTTCTTCAACCGGAACAGGTCTTCGCGCTCTCGCTCTTCAATGGCATTCTTGATGTACTTCGCCTGGCTCTTCAACTCGGGGATCAGGATCTGTTCCAGCGCATTTACCCGGCGGCGGTTCATCTGGATCTCTGCCCCCAGCCGCCGCATAGCAGTCTCAGTCTCAGCGAGTTGTATAAGCAGATCCAGTTCAGCTTCAAACCGCTCTGCGGTCTCATCGATCCTCCCGCTCGTTGAGATAATACCATAGCCCCGTTCAAGCATGCTCTTTGATATCCGTTTTTTCTCAATGACGGGTACCGGGACACCCATGATGTTTTTCCCGGTAATATCAACGGTAATTGACTTACGGGTAGCAAATGATGCGGATTTGAGCGTGACCGGATCGTCTACTGCCTGTGCAATCATGAGAGCGAGATCTGCTTCCTTTGAGACCAGTTCCAGTTCGTCGCGGGAGTTTGAGACCGTGTTTAAGATCTTGAAAAATTCCTGGATGAGTGCATCCATCTTTTCCCGCAGGAGGTCCCTGCCCTGCTCTGCAAGCTTGATCTGGGCTTTTTTCCGCATCAGCTCCATTCGCGTGGGCTTGACCTGTTCCATACCTCAGCCTCCGCTTTGTTCCTTATACGTGGGATGATATTTTTTAATGTACTCCCGTTTTATCCGTTTAAGCTCATCTTCGGGAAGCATGGCAAAAAGATCCCATGCAATCTTAAACGTATCTTCTATCGACCGGTCGTCATCTCCCTGCGATATGAACTCCTTTTCAAACCCGTCTGCTAACTTCAGATATTTTTTATCCAGTTCGGTCAAGGCTTCTTCCCCGACGATCGCAACGAGCCGGCGCAGGTCCCGTCCGTATGCGTACGATGCGTAGAGCTGATCAGCTACACCACGGTGATCTTCCCGGGTCTTGCCCGGGCCGATCCCTAAGTTCATGAGCCGGGACAGGCAGGGAAGGGCATCGACCGGCGGATCTGCACCCCGGCGGAAGAGATCCCGTGACAAGACGATCTGCCCCTCGGTGATATACCCGGTGAGGTCAGGAACCGGGTGGGTGATATCATCGTCAGGCATCGTCAGGATTGGGATCTGGGTGATCGACCCGCTCTTTCCTTTCAGCCTGCCTGCCCGCTCGTAGATAGAGGAAAGGTCCGTATACATGTAACCGGGATAACCCCTGCGACCGGGCACTTCCTCCCGAGCAGTCGAGATCTCCCGGAGGGCTTCGCAGTAATTGATCATGTCCGTTAAGATCACCAGTACGTGCAGGTTGTGGGTGAACGCGAGGTACTCTGCAACTGTCAGCCCGCATCGCGGGGCTGCGAGCCGCTCGACGGTTGGATCATCCGCGAGGTTCATAAAAAAGACTACCCGTTCGAGCGCCCCGGTCCGCTCAAAGTCCCGCATAAAGAAGGACGCCTCCTTGTGGGTGATACCCATGGCAACAAAGACCACGGCAAATTTCTCACCCTCACCCCGGACTTTTGCCTGCCGGGCGATCTGGGCAGCAAGTTTGCTTGCAGGAAGGCCTGAGCCGGAAAATATCGGGAGTTTTTGTCCCCGTACAAGGGTGTTGAGCCCATCTATTGCCGACATGCCGGTCTGGATGAAATCCGCGGGTTTGTCCCGGGCCGAGGGGTTAATAGGTGTTCCGGCGATATCGAGAATCGCCTCCGGTATGATCTCCGGGCCACCGTCACGGGCTTTTCCCACACCACTGAAGACCCGGCCCAGCATATCCAGCGACACATTGATCCGGGCGGGTTCACCGGTGAACCTGACGGATGTATCGGTTGTATCAATACCCCGGGTGCCTTCATACACCTGGATGACCGCATGTTCTTCGGAGATATCAAGCACCTGCCCGGTCCGTACCTCACCATCCCGCAGGGTGATCCGGACGATCTCGCCAAAGGAGGCGCCTTTGACATTTTTAACAAAGATTAATGGACCTGAAACATAATCGATCGTCTTATACTCTTTTGTTACCAGCGAGACGGGTTTCATCGTTCCACCTCCAGAGACATCAGCTGCCGATCGATTTCACCGATCATGTCCTGGATCTGGTTGATCTCCTGGATCTCTTTCATTCGCCCGATATCTGCTTTTAAGGAAAGGCCCTGCACCTGTTTGAGCGTTATGCCCCGGTTCATCCCTTCGATCACGCTGGCATAGTAGGTCATGATCACCTTGAGCATCAGGTACTGTTTTTCAATGGGGCAGAATGAATCCGTGTCGCTATAAGCGCTCTGCTGGAGGAAGTCCTCACGAATCATCCTCGTCACATCGAGAATCACCTTCTCGCTTTCCGGCAGGGCATCCGGGCCCACCAGCTGGACAATTTCCTGCAGCTCGACTTCCTTTTGTAACAGGTACATGGTTTTTTCCCGCAGTTCCCGCCAGTCGGGTGCCACATTTTTCGTATACCATTCCCCAATGCTGTCCAGGTACAGCGAGTAGCTCTTGATCCAGTTTACTGATGGAAAATGCCGGCGGTATGCTAAGTTGGTATCCAGTGCCCAGAATGTCCCGACAACCCGCAGCGTATTCTGGGTGATCGGTTCAGAGAAGTCCCCGCCCGGGGGTGATACTGCACCGACAACAGTAATGGAGCCGTTCCGTTCTCCCGTACCAAGGCACACGACCCGGCCCGCCCGTTCGTAGAACGCGGAAAGCCGGGTGGCAAGATACGCAGGATAACCCTCTTCACCGGGCATCTCCTCAAGGCGTCCTGACACTTCGCGCAGTGCCTCACCCCACCGGGAGGTCGAGTCTGCCATCAGGGCAACATCGTACCCCATGTCCCGGAAATATTCTGCAATGGTGATGCCGGTATAGATCGACGCCTCCCGTGCAGCAACCGGCATGTTGGAAGTATTTGCAATGAGGATCGTCCGCTGGATTAAGGGAAGATTGGTCCGGGGGTCAACCAGTTCGGGGAACTCTTCAAGAACGTCAGTCATCTCGTTGCCCCGTTCACCGCACCCGATGTACACCACAATCTGTGTATCGGACCATTTGGCAAGCGTTTGCTCAGATACCGTCTTTCCCGTCCCAAAACCTCCCGGGATCATTGCCGTCCCACCTTTGGTGACCGGAAAGATACAGTCAAAGACCCGCTGGCCGGTGATCAGAGGAAGGACCGGATCGAGTTTTTTCATGTGCGGCCGTGGAATCCTGACCGGCCAGACCTGCATCATAGAGAGATGGATTTTCGTATTGAGCGTGCATATTATTTCTTCAACGGTAAACTGCCCGCTCCGGATATCGGTGACGGTACCGGAAACATTGTGTGGCACAAGGATCCGGTGTTCGAAATGAAATTCCTTTACAGTTCCTAAAATATCTCCCGTAGTGACCGTGTCACCGATCTTAACGGTAGGAACAAACTCCCACTTTTTCTCGCGGTTGAGCCCGGGTGCCGATATACCCCGGGCAATAAAATCCCCGCAGAGTTCTAAAAGCACCGGCAGCGGGCGCTGCACCCCATCATAGATGGAGGCAAGGAGCCCGGGCCCGAGTTCGACCGAGAGAGGTTTTTCGGTATTTTCAACAGGCTCACCGGTCATAAGACCGGTAGTGTCTTCATAGACCTGAATAACCGCATCTTCTCCTTCAAGGCGGATAATCTCCCCCCGGAGCGCCTCCTCACCAACCTTGACCACATCATACATCTTTGACCCTTTCATACCATGGGCAATGATGACGGGTCCGGAAATTCGCAAAATGGTTCCTGTAATCATACCATCACCTCTTCAAAACGATATTGTACCCGATTGCTTTTCTTAAGAGCCGTTCTATGTACGTTCTCCGGTCAACCTCTTTGGATTTCGAGGGTATCGGGATGATGAGCGGGCGGTGCATCTTCTCAATCCGGTCCATCAGTTTCTCATCTAAGGAGAGCATGAACTCCTCATTCACCGCCACAATACCGATGTCATCCTTGTACAGCAGCGGGGGGATCACTTTTCGGGCTTCATCCATAGTACCCGCTTCAAGGACCTCGACTCCGGCAAGGCGGAACCCGGATGCACGATCCCGGTCAGTAACAACTACGAATTTATACATACACCAGCTCCTCTTTCAGCTGATCCAAGGGAAAATCTGCCGTCTTGCACCGGGAGATGATACGGATGTTGGTGATCTCGTTGTATTTTGCCCAGAAATACCCGATAACAGAAGCCACGCTTAAGGGATCTCCTAAAAAAGCGCTCACACCTTGTTGAACCAGGAATTTTTCTAATTGTTTTTCGATAACCGAGATCTTCTGGGTTCTCAAGGCGGAAGGCGGCAGTGCTGCAAGGAAACGGTAGGGGGTTTTTTTCAGATCTTCTACAACATCTTCAATCGAATGCAGGGAGAGCAGGTAGTCAAGCTTGCGTTCATCAAATTCCCTGCCGCCGCTGATGAGAAATTTTTTTGCCTCCTCCGGATCGATATGATCCCGGATCATCCGAAGGATCGTCCTGAGGTTCACGACATCAATCTCTAACGAAATGATATTCCTTATGAGCCCGTTGTTGTAGCCGGGAATCTTAACCTGTTCGAGCGCGTCAGTATAATAGTATTCATCCAGTGCGCACTCAAGCAGGGCAAGATCTCCGGTCTTTGCAAACTCCGGGTATTCCCCGGTTAGGGGTTTGGAATACCGGATATTCCATGTAGCAAGCATATCGATAACTGCCCTGACATCCGGTTGCCGGACGAGTTCGATTACGGTGGCTTCATCCAGTTCCCCGGCAGGTACGAGACAATCGAGGATCTCTTCATTCGTGATATGGATATTTTTACCGCGGAGGATCGTTTTTATGTTCTGGACATCCCAGCGATGCAGGAAGATGGTGATGTACTTTTCCGCTTCTTCCTCCTTGACAAACTGGAGAATCTTTCTAAAGGTTCGTGTAAAATTTTTTCGGAGGGCATATTCAATGCAGAGCACCCCTGAGTACTGGACTTTTGCTTCGATGATATCAGATTTGTAAGGTGTCTTTTCGAGCTCAGCAATGAGAGACTCAAGATCCGGTTGCAATACCAGGTTGTCGAGGGCGCGCCGGTCCAGCAGGCGACTTTTCATCCCCCGCATCCGTGCGTTGATGTACCCCCAGTCCATCTCAATCACCAGAAAGAATAGAATAAATCTCCAGTTTTTTTCGTTCTTTTGCCCGCTCCAGCCGGGACTCCACGGTATTTGAAATGATTACCGATCTATCGGGCAGGCTTGCCACAAGTCCTCCGGCAGAAGTGAGATCCGGAATAATATCTGCATGGATGTTTAGAGAGGCAAGCGTCTTCCTGCAGAGCTCTTCATCCCGTTTGTCCACCTGGATACAAAATGTATCCACACAAAGAGCCCCTGCTGCATCCATGAGAAATTTTTTGAAAATTTCCGGGTATTCCGGGTCGTTTCTCAAGTTCGACAGCTGAAGACTGGCGTCGTTAAACGCTGATGCAAAAAGGTGTTCCCTGATCTTTATCAGGTGTGCCTTATTCTCGGCTTTTGCAAGGTACATGAGTTTATTCTTCTCAAATCCCGCTGCCATTTCTGCATCGGAGATCTGCGATTGCCGTATCAGTTCTGCCTGCTCGCGTGCCTTTTTTCTGACACTCTCGACAGTAACGCGTGCATTTTCTAAAAGTTCCTTCTCCTTCTCCTGTGCACTTTCGTCAACTGACTTTAACAGGTTTTCATAAGCCACAAAACAACACCCGCCTTTTTTCCGTTACCGGAAAAAACCGGAATGAATGTCGGGGAACTCCCGGCTTTTCCGAAATCTTCGATATTACTTAACCATCAGGATAATCATTGCAGCAACGACAAAACCTAAGATCACCAGTGTTTCGGGAATTGCTTCAAGAATAATGATCGACCCGGCAGTTTCCGGGCGCTCGGCTATAGCACCAGCCCCGGCTGAACCTATTCGTGACTGTGCCCAACCCGTCCCGATAGCGCCGGCAGCAAATGCAACTGCTGCTCCAATGGGTACTTCCCAACCAACCATTCTTTGATACCTCCCAATGATACAACCTAACAGGTTAACCTATATTAATGTATGGGGAAACGGCAGGCAATAAAAAAACAGATTTCGTCGGTAGCTAGCTTCCACCGCGACACTACCCAAGGATTTCATCCAAGCGGGCGAGTGTTTCCGGAGTCATACACTTTTGAGTAAGCCCCTCTTTTGCAATAGCGATAATGGATACAAGATCTGCATGTGATAGCGTGGAAAAGCAGTAATCGTTCCAGCTGTCCCGGTCAACACTGATCCAGATCTCCCCTAATACATCACGGAGGAGAGCACAATCCTCCGCAGAAAAACATTGCCAGTCCTCACCAAAGCTGCGACGTATCTTTTCATACGCATCTTCAACGGCTTTTTCCTTCTGGATCTGGAATCGCCGTCTGCCAAGACTTTCTTCAGTGCTGCGGGTCATGGATTGTTACTGGTGGGAATTATACCCGTACCGGGATATATTGTTTTTGCAAGTTCCGTTGTCAGATCCATTCTCTCCCATGATATTGGTTTTTTCTTGGAACTTCCCTTCTCCACAAAGTATATGCTGGGAGAATGGAATTCATTCAACATACCCGCATGTGTGTGGGAGGAGATGCAAATGCCAGATGTTACGCAGGCTGAGGTGGGACGGCGACTGTACCATGTTCACCGTGAGAAACTTGTGGAAAGCGCGATCAAATTGATCCAGCAGGGTCTGGGAACAGAGTGGAAGTCATTTTCTGAAGATGAGATTCTCCTCCTCGGGCACCTTCTGCAGTGTACATGGAACACGATCGATCAGAAGATCTGGGATAAAATATTGTTTGCCAACGTCACAAAGAGCGATGTCCTGAAGATTCTTACCTATGGCAAAGGAGTTGGCCCGGGAAAGAATCCCGACCAGGCTGCAGTTGCTGAAATTAAGAAGATCCTGCTTGCAGTGCGGTAAGTACCATTTTTTGTCAATAACCGGGATTGGAGGGACGTACACTATTTCCAATCGGGTCTGGCTGCACTAGGGGAGGATAAAACATTACTCCGTTGCAACCGTCACGCATTCTTCAATCGTCCCAATCCTCGCAACAGCCCCGCACATATCCGGCACATAGGCAAGCGCTTTACCACTGTTCACCATGATAGCGGAGTACTGCTCCATCACCGGAGACACTACCATACAGGTGTCGGCAAAGACCCGGGCACCACTCTTCTCAATTGAGTCAACCGTCTTCCGGTTCTGGTCAATGACACCCTGCGCGGCAAATACGTAGAGGGGCTTTGTTACATTTTTACCGGTAAGCAGCCCGGCAATCGTAGTGAGTTCTGCAGGTGAGCAGTGCGGGCAGCCAACCGCAACAGCATCAACCGGCAGATCCTTGAACAAAGCTTCGATCTCACCGGATTCCACCGCAATGACTTCAAGACCGGAGAAATCGAATGGGATCTTCAATGCCTCAGGTGTGATACCCTCGACGTGATACAGGGCCACGGCACCGGTTGCAGCCATCGCAGCCCCAAGTGCCTTGAGCCGGTCGCTGTCCGGATTGAGACCCGAGAAGAACGGGATGCGATTGCCCACCAGTTTGCCGGTATGGTAACCGAGCGCTCCGTAGTGCGCAATGCTCCAGTCGCGGGTATCGGCCTGTACACGGACAATCACCTGCGGTTTCCGGTTCTCCGCAAGGTGCAGACCATAGCAGGGCGTCTTTCCGATCAGTGCGGCAGCAAGGGCCCCGGGCCCGCCTTCGCGGTTCGTCCGGGCACCGATCACCGAGTTTGCATAGCTGACCGCGGATGATTCAGACCATGCAAGGTGATCCCCGTACGAGGTTTCCCGCAGATAATAGGGAGTACAGGTGCATTCGAGGCCGATACCGAGCCGCTCGTAGGCAGCAACCACGGCCTGCTGCTTCCTGGCAAAATCCTCGTTGACCCCCATCTCCTGCCAGCGTTCCCGGGGCATACCGATGGGATTTAAGACCGCCGGGACTACCGCCTTTGCATCGAGAGATGAGAGCCACTGGAGGCCATATTCCCCGATCGTCTTGTAGGATGCCCCGCTCACCTGGGCACTCCGGATAGGGACAAGTCGTTCCGCACCGAAAACCTTACCGAGTGCAACGAGAAGCTCGAGCATCTTCGCCTTTGTCTCTCCCTGCTCTCCTGCAAGAATCCGTTCATCACTGGGATCGAGGTACATCACGGTCACCAGACGGCACGCGAGAAATCGGCCTCGCGACCGAGCACCATCGTTGCATCCACACCGATTTTTACATTCGTACCGTCTTCGAGCTGGCAGGGATCAAGCGATGAGCCCCGGACTCCGGTAATGACCATAATATCCCGGTCACCACTCACCCGGGTTGCAATCGCGTACTCCACGTCATGGGGATCGTTGGGATCGATATCTTCATCCACCACAACCACGTGTTTGAGCGAGGTATGGGCGGCAAATGCAGCCATGATAGCATTCTTGCCATCGCCCTGCGTGCTCTTCTTAATCTGTATCACCGCGTGGAGATACCCGCACCCGCCCTTGGTGAGCACAACGTTGCGTACTTCCGTGACGCCTGCCACTGCCTTGTAGATCTTAGGTTCATACGGTGCGCCCATCAGGATCTTATGTTCATCACCGCCGGGCAGGATACCATGATAGATGCAATCCGGCTGGGTGTACATTCCGGTGAATTCAATGATGTGCTGCATCCGGATTGGATCATAGGTCCCGGTGATGTCAACGAATGGTCCTTCCTCGGTTAGATCGCCCGTGATAAACCCTTCCAGAACGATCTCGGCATCCGGGACCAGCACCCCGTTGCTGCACCGGTGCACCTTCATCTCCCCGCCCATCAGTTCTGCGGCAAACGGGAGTTCCATCGCCGTCGGAACGCGGGTGCAGCTCGCAAAAGTTACTGCCGGATGAGTCCCAATCGTGATGGCGATAGGGAGTGTCTCCCCCTTCGCAAGCGCTTTTTTGAGCATCACATGCGTATGCCGGCCTTCCACGAGCCGGGCAGCTACACGGTGATCATCAAGAACCTGCATCCGGTGGATCGAAGCATTCTCAACACCATCCCAGCGTGAGAAGACGATTGCAGACGTAAGGTATTTTCCTGCATCCTTGGGGAAGTGGTGCATGATGGGGATGCGGGTAAGATCAGGCTTTTCCATCTTCAGCGGGCCGGCCTCGACAACCTTACCATCAAATTTTGCATCGGCAAGCGTTTTGACAATCTTCTTTTCATCAATGCCAAGGGCAAGGGAGAGCGAAGTCCGGCTGGCGGTGAGGTTCATCACGGCACGTTTTCCCTCAATATTATGAAAGAAGAGGAGCTTGTCAGTGGTGCTCGCCATCTTTGCTGCCTGCATATCGGTAGAGACCTGCTCCTTTACATCGATAACAAGTCCCTTATTTCGCATTTTTTCAATGAATTCACGCATCGTAACCACTCCAGCGTTGTGCAAGTGTATGTTCCACCTTAAGATGATCGAGCACCCGGGCAACGACCATGTCCACAAGATCATCAATTGTTTTGGGGTGGTGATAGAAGGCAGGACAGGCGGGCATGATCAGTGCCCCGGCATCTTCAGCTGCGAGCATATTCTTTAAATGAATTTTCGACAACGGGGTTTCCCGGGTAACAAGAATACATTTCCGGCCCTCTTTTAAGCAGACATCCGCAGTCCGGGTGATCAGGTTGTCGGCATACCCGGTCGCAATCGCCGAAAGTGTCTTGGCACTGCATGGGATCACCACCATCCCGTCGATTTTGTGGGAACCGCTTGCAATCGATGCTCCCATCTTGTCGATGTGGTGGACTGTTGCATTGAACCCTTCAAAAGAGACACCCTCGTGGGTGGCGATCTGCTGTGCAATATCTGAAACAATGAGATGAACGTTTGCATCCTTACACAGCACCTCAAGTAAGCGGCGGGCATAGCAGGCCCCGCTTGCCCCCGTCACTCCGATAACATACTCTTTTTTCATGGATATAATGCCCACTCCTGTGATAGCAATGTCGGAGTGAAGACAAAAAGAGTTTATGCCGGGATCGGTCCGGCCGGGCAAAAAGATTATTTGCTTTTTGGCGGGGAAAAATCAGTGCCTTACCTGTATATCCTCAACCTTACGGGCGTAAGACGGGTTTGTGATCACAGCGCGCTTCAATCACCAGCGTATTGGGGATGTTATAGAGCCGCAGGAGATCACAATCCATTCTTGGATAATCCCCGTTCATATAAAAATTACGGACTAGCGTTTGCCCGCAGTAACATCCACTTTGACCCTGTTTCCTTTCATCTCGAGTTTGTACGGCCCGGTGGTATACATAGGGACCTGGTTTTTAAGATTAAACCCTTTATCCCTTCCATAGCCATAAGTCTCTGACTTGCCATTGTCTACGTTTGTCACCTTCATCTCAAACCAGCAGTAGTTGATGTCATCGTTGAGTGGCAGGACATCAAAGTTGATACCCCATGCCGGATTGTCCACACGGAACTGCTCGGTTACTACGTCTTTTTCGCTCTGGAATGAATAGGACTTCTGGAGATAATGATCTCCCAGGGTAAACGATGGCCGGGCTTGAACGGTTGTTGCAACAGGTGTTACCACAGATGTTCCCGCCACATTTGAAGTGGGTGTTACTACAGGCACTGCAGGGCTCTGGGTGCATCCTGCAACCATAACTCCTGCAATGACCAGCGCAAGGATAACGAATATACGGTACTTCAACATGGTGAGTCTTTGGACACCGGGACTTATTATTGTTTATTTATGATACACAGAAAACTGGTCATTTGCATCTTTACTAAAACAACGTATCCTGCCGGGTCGGTTTTTTAATGTGCAGAATCTCGCAGGCTGCATCGGCAACGCGTTCCTGCTGACCGGAAATGGTGTATACCCCGAGACGCCATTGCTCGCGCCGGGTGGCATTCAGCGTCCGTACACGCGGAGAGAACTCTTCAAAATCCACTACGGTATTGCGGTTCTTCACCCGGACCCCAAGCGACATCTCGCTGGGAACAGAGGGGATGTCTACCAGTACCTCATGCGGTTGGATATGAACCAGTTCAGCGATGCGGGTAGCAAAATCCCGGCATTTTTCGATCGGCATGCCGTTTTGGAATGCCATTACATTGACCTGATCGCCCCCGACAGAAAGTGCCCGTTTGTAGAGCCTTCGCTCGTATAACCGTGCTGCAAGATCCCGGGCCACTGGATTTTTTGAATTTTGTAATGCATGCATGCACCCCGGATCATCCATACTCAGTATTTTTTGTGCCTCTGCAACCGGAGCACCCCTGAGATGTTCAAGAACCGCGAGCTGGAACATTGTCTCTCCGATCCTGCTCACATGATGATAATACACTGACGGACGCATCAGCGTGCGTGCGATAAGCAATGATTCCGCTGCATTCACCCCGTTCTCATCGAGCACGGTCCCCTCGGGCGTCTGGATCAGGTGCCGGATGAGACGCTGGGCATCCACACTGCCATATGGAGCACCGGTGTAGTACGCATCCCTCAGCAGGTAATCCATCCGGTCCACATCGAGATCGCCGTGGATAATTTCGGACAAGGGATGCTTTCCTTTCACTATAGCGCAGAGCTCATCGGGATCAATATCCAGGGACCGGAGCTGGCTTCCCACCTTATCCTCAACAATTATTTCAATATCATCATGGGTGCGATGCAGGAACTCTTCCATTAAGGGTTCGCTCGCATGGGAGAACGGGCCATGACCGATATCATGAAGGAGCGCGGCAGCCACTACCAGCGTGCGCTCGGACTCAGATAAACCGAACCTTCGACAAACGACATCGGCAAGGAACATGGTACCAAGCGAGTGTTCGAACCGTGTATGATTGGCACCCGGATACACCAGGTAGGAAAAACCAAGCTGTTTGATGTAGCGGAGGCGCTGGAGTGCCGGGGAATCGAGCAGGGCAAGAGCAAACTCCTCTACTTCCACATAGCCATGGACCGGGTCCTTGATTATTTTCAAGTTCACTAAAGAATCTTCATATACATCGCATAAAAGTATTGAGTAATGATTACTTTCCTTTCGGGCGGGACTGGCACCCCGAAACTGCTGCGGGGGATGCAGAAAGTGATGGACCGGCATGAGATATCGGTCATCGTCAATACGGCTGAAGACATCTGGATCTCAGGAAACCACATCTCACCGGATGTTGATACCGTCATGTACCTGTTTGCCGGCATCCTCAATACGGATACGTGGTGGGGAGTCAGGAACGATACGTTCACCACCCACGAAGAGATCACCCGGCTGGGAATCGATGAGTTCATCGCGATCGGGGATATGGACCGGGCTGTGCATATTGCCCGGGGCGATATGATGCGAAACGGGATGCGCCTGACCAATGCCACAAAAATTCTCTGCGATCGTTTCGGCGTCCGGGAAAATGTGCTTCCCATGACTGATACTGAGGTGACAACACAGATAGAGACCGAGCTCGGTCTCATTCACTTCCAGGAGTACTGGATCAGGGCAAAGGGAAAGATCGATATCCAGAAGGTCACACGGAGTTTTAATGAGCCTCCGGTTGCAACCGAAGAAGGTCTGGCTGCGATTGAAGCGAGCGATGCTGTTGTGATCGGCCCTTCAAACCCTATCACCAGCATCCTGCCGATACTCTCCTGTGATGGAATAAAAAACGCACTTAAGGATAAATTCGTTATAGCGGTGAGTCCGTTTATTGGAAATGAACCGATCAGCGGTCCGGCGGGTGCTCTCATGAAGGCTTCGGGATTCGAACCCAGCTCTATTGGCACGATCAACTGTTATGACGGTTTGATCGATCTCTTCGTGCAGGACATCCGCGATCCTGTTGAAGTGAGCGATTCGGTCAGGTTTGACACCCTGATGACCGATGAGGACAAGAGCGTAGCACTGGCACGTGAGATAAAGGGTTTAGTAAAAAAGCATTGATGGGCACATTCTGCTGCCAAACGATCATACTTCTTTATTATTCACTCCAGTCCTGAAGGTGCTGCACTAAGGAGTGGCAAACCTATTTAACGCTGGGGAATAACGGTTATCGTGAGAGGCATGAAACGAATATTGAATTGTAAGACGGGCATATTCATTGTAATTATTTTTGTATTCTTATCCGGGTGTTTATCAGGTCCGGATTCGCAAAAAAGTACCATCAATCTTACATCATCTCCTTCCGGCTCAGAGGTCTATATCGACAACCAGTACAAGGGGACCACTCCAGTGACCATTCCTGATGTCGTGGTGGGATCTCACACGCTTGAATACCGTCATTCAGGATACCAGAGCTGGTCAAATACCGTCACCGTCTCTCCGGGTTTATCAAATTATTATGCAGCATTAGCCCCTCTGTCAGCCACTCAGATATCCCAGCAGAACGGTCAGACAATAGCGCCGACACAAACCCCGGCACAAACGACATTAACGATCCAGGCCGGGAAAAAGACGATGATCATAGGAGACTCGAATCAATTTTCCGGAACTGCATCCGGAACAAACGTTGTATTATTGACACTATACGGACCGGGAAAATATAAAAACGGGGTGTCCCTGGTTCAACAGAACGTCAATGAACTCGGAAATTGGAATTATATCTGGAATCCGGGCTCTGCTGTTGAGTCTGGTTCATTTACCATGATCGTATCTGACCCATGGAAAACCACATCAGAGAGGACAGAATTTACCGTGATTGGAGGAGGAGTGGTCTCCATTTCACCAAGTACTGCTTCGGCTCTGGCAGGAACAACGGTAACTTTCTCCGGTCAATGCACTACAGGCGCCCAGAATGTGTTACTGGTATTATACGGACCTGGGCAATATACCAGCGGAACTGAACTGGGCCCCTTCTCTGTATCGGCAGATAAAACATGGAGTTTCAAGTATTCTCTTGATTCTACTATGCCTACGGGATATTATACTATGTATGTGTATGATGTTCCAAGAACCAGCTCGGGTAACACCCAATTCACGATTGGTTATTCATAATCGTACTTTTTTTAACAACATACTACATTCCCACATTTTTCCCGATACTCTATGATTTGGCAGATGCCCAATTACCAGAATATGGTAATCAGAATCCCAATACCGGGGTTGTGAAATTGGCCAAATCAAATTTTTCTCTTAAAAAAGGGCGGGAGATGCACAATTCGACCGTTTGTGTATCCGATACCTATTTGAAGGATTTTATACTAATATTCGTTCGGAGAAGTCGCATGAGTATTACAAAAAAATTTCTTAATTTGTTCAAGTCAGGAAAGGACGAGGAGGAGGAGCAGGCGCGTCGCCTCGCACAAAAGGAGCGCTACGATAATTTCCTTAAGGCCCTTACCGAGGGAGACCTTGAAACACGGTGGAATGCCGTACGATCCGTCGGGGATCTCGGCGAGCCATTCATCGAGCCGCTCATCCGCGGGTTAAAAGACGAGTACTGGATCATCAGGCGCGGATCGGCAGATACCCTTGGCAAGATTGGGGTTCCGGCAGTAGCACCCCTGATCGGTGCGCTGGATGAGTCGTCTGACGATGTACGCCAGGAAACCATCAGGGCACTCCAGCTTGTCGGAGAACCATCGGTCGGTCCTCTGGTCCAGGCAGTAAAGCACGCCCACCCGCTCATCCGTCGCGGGGCAGTGCAGGCACTGGGTATCATGGGTGAAACCCGGGCTGTCGGCCATCTTATCGAAGCGTTAAAAGACGCCGATCCTTATGTCCGGCACGAGAGTGCAGTTGCACTCGGCCGTATCGGGGATCCCCGTGCTGTCGCACCGTTGATCGAGAGTCTCAACGATGCACGGGAACATGTCCGCATGGCAGCGATGGCGACACTCTGCTCACTCGGCGAGCCTGCCATTGAACCACTCATACGAGCACTCATTGATCCAAATGATGATGTCCAGCGCCGGGCTTCACTCGCCCTTGTGACCATTGGGGAACCCTCCGTTGAACCGTTGATTAAAGCGCTCGGTGACCAGAACCCCGGTATACGCAAAGGTGCAGTGGATGTACTCGGCCAGATCGGCAATACCCGGGCGATCTCCCCCATTATCCAAGCACTCGATGATCCGGACCGGTCGGTTCGCATTGATGTCGTCAAGTCGCTGGCAGCACTTGGCGTTCCCGCAATTGCACCACTCATGCAGGTCTTCCGCGAAGGAGATGTCAGGATGAGGACCGGTGCTATGGAAGCACTCTGGATGCTCGGCCAGCCGGCAACAACTCCCCTTATCATGGTCTTAAAAGACGACCAGAGCGATGTCAGAAGGCGTGCAGTACTCCTTCTCGGCGAGATCGGCGACCAGAAAGCTGTCGATCACATCACCGGCCTCCTTTCCGATGATAACGTATCCGTGCGCCGTGAAGCCTTCGAAGCGCTCGAGATGATCAAGAAAAGAACTGCCCAATAAATACAAAAGCAGTCCATCTTTTTTACTATGAAAAAGGCCCCGTCATTTTCTTGTGCCTGTATTCCTGCGGCCACCGGAATTAAATGGTTGGTGCAACCGGGTACCAGTTTTTAAAATATGCCAACTGCGATGGCTTGATATGATAAGCCCGACAGAGCATGCAGGTAGGAAAGGGAGTTGAGAGACCTTGCGGTTTGTGGTGACAAAACGGAACCGTGATGCAGTATTGGCAGGGGCAAAAGGCCGTTTGGGTGAGGATGTACCGAACGATTCCTACCGGGAGCGGTTGATCAAATATGTTCCTGTAGAGACCATCGCCCTGTTTATCGTTCTCTACGGAATCACGTATTACCTGTACGGCACCGAGTCCTGGTATCCCATCGTGGCACGCTGGATCCTGATCCTTGGATTTCTGTGTACGGTGCTGTACCTCTGGAAAGTGGAGAATATCACCGATGGGGTACAGCTGGGAATATCTGCAATCGGTTTCCTCATATGGGTGAGCGCACTTGGGGTGATCACGGTTACGGACCTGCCATTTTATAATGCCATTGTTGCCGGGCTGCTCCTGTTCGCCTATATCTTTCTGGCGCCCTTGATTGACGGTGTGCCTGAGGTCTGGTAACGATGCTGTTATAAAAAAGTGGAAAAACCATGCAATGAGAGAGGTGATGAGATATGGATCCATTCATGCAAGAAGCCATTGAAGAAGCAAGAAAAGGGCGCAGTGAGGGGGGCATTCCCATCGGGTCAGTGCTTGTCCGGAACAACGTCATCCTTGGCAGGGGGCACAACCGCCGGGTGCAGGAAGGAGACCCGGTCATCCACGCGGAGATTGATTGTCTGCGCAATGCCGGGCGGATCGGAACATACCGGGACGCAGTGCTCTATTCTACGCTCATGCCCTGCTATCTCTGCGCAGGTGCAGCAGTCCAGTTCGGGATCAAAAAGGTCATTGCAGGTGAATCCCGGAATTTTACCGGGGCTCGGGCATTTATGGAAGAGCATAGCATCGAAGTAATCGATCTGGATCTTGAAGAGTGTGTTACCATGATGCAGGAATTTATTGCACAGAACCCCCGGCTCTGGAATGAGGATATCGGGGAACTCTAAATCCTTTTTTATCACAAAGCGAGCTGATGCAAAAGGTCACGACTTTTGATAAAAAATGCGATTTTCAATCGGGCATGCATTGTTTCAAAAGATGTATGAAAAGAAAAAAAGGTTCTTCGCTGTATCATGTGAGTGAAATTTTGAATAAAATTTGTTGGGGATGTTTCCCCGCCTCAGGGCCTCTCCGAGGCACGGCGGGGTAAGGTGGTTTTAATATTTTCGTCACCAAGACTGCCACGGGGGCGTCCCTTCGGGGGCGGCGGGGTTCATCGTATTTTGAGGAATCGTAGCAACAGTCACCATCTTTGTAATCTACCAAGTTCATTAGTTACCCATTTAAAACGGTGATGAACAAAATAAAAAAGGGGTTATTTCAGTTCCCCTAACTCTTTCCAGTAATCGTACTCGTTTGTCCAGGTATCCTTGTTGAACGATACGAGCCGCTTGAAATATTCCTTACGCTCTTGCAGGTTCTTCTCCTGGGCCGGGTCTGTCCATTTTGTCTTGATCGCATCAGTGAGTTTCCGTCCGAGCTCCTTTGCCTGCTTCTCGGCGCCAACGATCGCATTCGGGTCCCTGCCAACAAGGACGCCGACTTTACCAACCGTGGTCATACCGAAGTTACTGAGCGTAAAGTTCATGTAATCAGCGACTTCGTCCACGTGGGATCCTCCCGCGGTGCAGACAGCACATCCATATTTTCCATAAAAGGACTGGCAGTGGATCACATCTGCCATCCGGTCGAGCATCGTCTTAAGTTGGGCACTGACCTGGTTGATGTAATTCGGTGAACCGAGTACGATACCATCAGCGTTGGACATCTTAGCAAGCAGCGCCGGGAAGTCATCGTCATGGATGCATTCACCTGTTGCATAGCAGGCACAACATGCGGTACAGTACTTTATCTCAAGTCCGCATATGTCCACAAACGTAACATCCGCCCCGGTCTGCCGTGCTCCTTCAAGAACTGCCATGACCAGCCGGCGGGTCTGGCTTTTCTCCCCTTTCGGGCTGCTGTTGATGCCGATTATCTTCATGATTCCTCTCCATGTAAGGATCATTGCTTATCGATAAAAAAGTATGCGATGACCAAAAATTTCCTGTTTCAGCGGTTGAACCGGTATACGTGAGGGAATATGCTCTTTACCCATAATTGCACACCATTTACCGAGTGATTCTTCCATGATCATCCGCGACATTACAAATTCCCCCCATGAGCGTGTCCTTGATCGCTCTCTGCTCTGCGAATTGCTGCATCCCGATAAGGTAACCGGGGCACAGGAACTGGGCTGCAGTATTGCCCATGCGATCATCCCCCCGGGGGAGTCTACGCTCCCCCACCTGCTGAAAAAATCAACGGAACTCTACTATATTCTTCAAGGATTGGGAGAGATGCACATCGATAATGAATCCGTACAAGTTTCACCGGGTCAGATCATCCTGATCCCTCCAAAAGCCCGTCAGTGGATACGGAATACCGGCAAGGATAATCTTGTCTTCCTCTGTATCGTTTCACCAAAGTGGCAGGCAGAAGATGAGATACTCTGCTGACATGACCGATCCCTGACAGGGTAACGGTAAGAGACAGGGATAACCATTGAAAGATTTTACAAACGAAACGTTCTATTATACAGTATGAGCGGATTTGAAAAGGATAACCAATACCGGATCTCCAAAGGGAGGCTGGAAACGATGGTGGACACAATCTTTGCGTTCGCCATGACCCTGCTCGTGCTCGGGTTGGTTATGCCACAGTTTTCCGAGGCCCAGGCTGCTTCTGAGCTCCCTCCCTATCTTGAAAAACTATTACCGCAGTTTATCCTTTTTATCGTTGCATTCCTGGTCCTTGCCTTCTTTTGGATCGAACACCACCGCCAGTTCCATTATCTCCGGATTGTTAATCCAGCCATCCTCCGGTTCAATGTCGCCATCCTCATCTTCATCGTCCTGATCCCGTTTACCACAGATGTATCCGGGATGTATGACGGAATAATGATCGCAGTGGTCCTCTTCCATGTCAATCTCCTGATCGTTGGTGCGCTGTTTCTTGGCCAGTGGGGGTATATCTGCCGGCGCAACCATCTCTGTGATACTGAATTTGACATCGCCAAGGAGAGATACCGGTTCTGGATCCTTGTAACAGTTCCGTCCGTTGCATTCCTCGGTATTGTTGTGGCATTTTTTTCACCTTCGTTCTCACTACTTGTCTATCTGCTTATCCCTGTCATTATTACACTTTGGGGAAAATCCCCCGGACATAAAGAACAAAAAAGTAGGTAAATAATTAGAGATAAAAAAAAGGTTGGCCAGGATTCGATCTGCCTAATCCCAATAATACTTCACAAAGAGTTTTGATTTCCGGACCTTTGGGGTAAAGAACCGGAGTGCAAGCGGAACGATAATAATTGTAACGATGATGTTGCCAATAAGCCAGACCATAAATGTGCTCCCGATCTGGCTGGATTGAATAACATTTCCGAGCGCGAGAGTGTATGCACCCCAGGCTGCACCCACAATATTGTTGATCAGAACCCCAAAGAGCAGCAGCAGTGTCCAGTCCCGGCGGTTCTCTAAATTGAGATCCACTTCAAAGGTTCGCAGTGCAACGAGCGGGATAAGTACCTGCAGGAGACCGGCGATCGAATAGTAGATTGCAACGCCGCCAGGAATGGCCGGGTTGGTAGTAAGCAGCCCGGCGCCAATAAGGGTGCCGGCATAAGCGGCGATCGCACCATAAGCACCAAACCAGAGCGTAAAGAGGATCATAAACGCTACGGCAAAATAGAGTGTGGATACCCCGCCAACGCTTCCGGGCAGGGCAAATACACAGAGCCAGGCGATGAGGGAATTGACCACTATAAGGACCAGGGTAAGGATAACAAAGGAATATGTTGGTTCACGAACGTTTTTCATACATTCTCCTGTATTCCATATTGCGTACACATATAAATAGTATTTATTGTCCTGCGAACAGGGGAGAATCGTGATCGCGGTGTTTAATTTTCCTATATGCTTTTTACCCTTCACAATTTTTATGACCGGACCACCGTATCTATACATACAGGAGTGTTGGCGGATTTATGATCAATTCACAGGATTCTACGCTCGATTCCGCATCTGTACAGGAAAATATCCTTATTGAGAGTGCCGCTGTGGCTCTGGACGAACGCAGGGACGCCGGGCTTGACGGGCTCGTTGGCGGGCTTGACTCGGTGGTGATCGCAACCGAGACCGACCATCTCGTGCCTGCGGTCTATGAGCTGCTCCGGTATACCGGACTTGCATGCACAGAAGCCTTCTTCGATGTCGATTCACAAAGCTACGTGCTTTCCGTTCCCGGCTCGGCATCGCTGATCGTCCGGTCGCGGGGCAGTGCTCAGAACCCGTTTGCTGTCACGAATAAAGGGCAACTGACAGGACCCTTTCCCAACACCCGGCTCGAGAGTTTCATCTTTTCCACACCGGATATCAGCGAATATGTGGCCATCCAGAAAGCGCGTGGGATACAGTTCCTGACTCCCGAACCAATTGTATCCAATTACTTCTCCTTTATCCAGACCGTCCCTTCACCCTACACCGGAAATTCCGTAAGCTTGATAGAATGGCAAGACGAGATGCGGACCTATGCCCCAACGGGTGCGACCACCATCTCTCCAGATATTATGAAGCCTGAATACAAACACCTGAAAAATATTTCAAAGCTCGATCATGCTGCAACACGGGTCAGGGCGCAGGACAGGTCTGCCGCTATCTTAGAGTTCCTCTCCTTAACCAACTATCACTACGATTTCGGTGTGCACGTCAAATCTCAAAACTCGATCACGAGTGTTGCCCGGCGCGAGAAGGATGATTTTGCCATGGTCTTCACCTCCGGAATCACTCCCTATACCAGTGATGAAACATCCGGGCCTACCGAGAAGTTCATCCGGAATTACGGGACCCGGGTGCACCACATGGCATTCCAGACCGAAAAGATCGAAGAGACGGTTGCCCTGCTCAAAAAAGAGGGCATGGAGTTCCTGCTTGAACTCGTGGGTTCAGAAACGGAAGGACTTAAACAGATCTTCTCCGAACCCTCGCAACACACGCAGATCGTGAACGAATATATTCACCGCTACGGGAATTTTGACGGGTTTTTTTCCCGGAGCAATGTAGAAAAACTGACTGAAGCAACCGCAAAGCAGTGACCCGCCGCCATGAATTATTTTTCTATCCCTGATGAAATTCAATTAAGGAAAATCCGTCCAGTTCGGTATCTGCCATGATAGTCATAGGAATTGATCCCGGCGTTGCCCGGCTCGGGTATGGCGTGATACAGGTGGACAAAGGAGTGGTAACACCGCTCTGCTACGGGTGCATCCAGACACGGGCGGGCAAGCGACAGGCAGAGCGGTTGTTCGCGATATATACGGAGATTACGGCACTCTTTGCAAAGTATCCACCGGATTTTCTGGCGATAGAAAAACTATTTTTCACAAAAAATGTCACATCCGCCATGAGCGTGAGCGAGGTAAGGGGGGTGATACTCCTTGCCGCAGAGCAGCACCATATTCCGGTTGAAGAGTATACGCCAAACCAGATTAAACAGGCAATTACCGGATCCGGGCGGGCGGACAAGGTGCAGATGCAGGAGATGATCAAGCGCCTGCTTCATCTCGATGAGATTCCCAAACCGGATGATGCTGCCGATGGTCTTTCGATTGCCTTATGTCATATCCACATCATGAGATAGTACAATGATCGCGCATCTGTACGGTGAACCGGTCCAGACGGGAGACCGGTGGGTGGTACTGGACGTCAACGGCATCGGGTACCGCGTCTTTGTTCCCCAGCCCTCGGTACAGGAGATTTCTGGGCGCAAGGGAAAGATAAAACTCTTCACCCACATGGCGGTGCGGGAGGATGCCATCACCCTGTACGGGTTCCTCCACGGCAGCGAGCGGGAAATATTTTCCATCCTCATCGGGGTCTCGGGGATCGGTCCCCAGACGGCACTCAATATCCTCTCCCAGATCACAATCGAGGATCTTGTCATGGCCATCCTCTCCGAGGATGAAAAGAGCCTGACACGAATTTCCGGGATCGGGAGTAAGGGCGCAAAGCGGCTCATCCTTGAACTCCGGGACAAGATCAAAAAAGTACGCGATTCCATGCCACCGGCAGGTGCCGGTAAAGCAGATCACCTGATCCATGATGCCGCCAGTGCACTCATCTCGCTCGGGTTTGCCGAGAAAGACTCGTACGATGCGGTCAGGATCTCTGCCGCAGGATTGAAAGAACCGTCCATCCAGACCTTAATCAAAGCGGCGCTGGTAACCCTCAAAGAGCATTGACAACCATGAGCGAGCGGATTATTTCTCCCGAACCCCTGGCGGATGATGGCGAGGAGCTCACGCTGCGGCCGGCCTCGCTCGATACGTTCATCGGACAGGATCAGGTAAAAGAGACATTGAAGATCGCCATCCAGGCAGCGAAGATCCGAAGCGAACCGCTCGACCATATCCTGTTCTCAGGACCCCCGGGACTCGGCAAGACCACCCTCGCATATATTATTGCCAACGAGATGGGAGCGACCATCAGGACGACGACGGGCCCGGTGCTCGAAAAACCCGGGGATGTCGCGGCACTGGCCACTGCACTGAAAGAAGGGGATGTACTCTTCATCGATGAGATTCATCGCATGAACCCGGTGGTTGAAGAGATTCTTTACCCGGCGATGGAAGATTTCTTCATCGATGTGATGATCGGTGAAGGCCCGAGCGCCCGTTCGATTAAACTCGAACTCGAACACTTCACTCTTATTGGGGCAACCACCCGGCAGGGCCTGCTGAGTTCGCCGTTCCGGGACCGGTTCGGCATCATCATCCGCTTAAACCTCTATTCCCCCGCAGAACTTGTCGAGATCATTACACGGAGCGCCGGTATCTTAAAAATTCCCATCACTCCTGACGGTTCTGAAGCCATTGCCCAGCGGAGCAGGGGGACTCCACGGATCGGCAATCGTCTCTTACGCAGGGTGCGGGACTTTGCAGTGGTAAAGGGAGATGGCACTATCACCGCAGAGATCGCAAGAGACGCCCTTTCCCTTATGCAGATCGATGAGCTCGGGCTGGATGAACTCGACCGGCGCATTCTCTCGGTCATTGCTGAGGATTTCGGGGGCGGTCCGGTCGGGGCAAAGACCATTGCCATATCGGTAGGAGAGGAGACACAGACGATCGAAGAAGTGTACGAACCGTACCTCATCCAGATCGGTTTTCTCAAGCGAACGCCGCAGGGCAGGCAGACAACTCCCGCAGCGCAACGACACCTGAAAAATCCCCAGAAGACGTTATTCTGAAGAAGAATCTACCGGAAAATCCTGGGCTGCACAAGGGAGGATTCGTTGCAATTTTTGCATTACTTCCATTTTTTTAGAAGTCAACGCCAGATTCATCATCTTTTCCTGTGTAAAGAATCCTGATCAACTATGTCATACAGGAAACACACCCTGATCGTACTTACCACGCTCATGCTCATTCTCGCCGCTGTCATTGCCAGCGGATGCATGAGCACAACGGTAACAACACCAGCATCGGCAGGGGATATCAAAAAATTCAGTTCAGCGGATGAGATCCGCAATTACATCAAGAACAATACGCAGCTCGCAGAGGGGGCTGGTTACACCACAGATGGGGCGTGGTCAACGGATCGCATGGTTGCTGTCCCGGCCGTGGCAATGGCCGAGTCATCGGCAAAGGGAGCCACCCAATCCGCTGCACTCCCGTCAGCCGTGGGTGCCGGATCGACGGGCTACTCAGAGACCAATGTGCAGGTTGCCGGTGTCGATGAACCGGACTTTGTCAAGAACGATGCCCGGTACATCTACGTGATCTCGGGCAGCACGCTTACAATCGTGGATGTGTACCCGGCATCATCAGCTTCAATCCTTTCAAAGACCGAACTGGAAGATACACCCAAGGAGATCTTCATCAACGGTGACCGGCTCATACTTTTAAAAACCGGCACGTCAGAACTTTCTGTAAGTGAAACGCCGCAGGGAACAGCTGTTGCTTCTAAGGTCGCGATGATGCCGCGGTACCCGTATTACCGTACTGCACCGGTCACCCATGCGGTCTTCTACGATATCAGTGACCGGGCCCACCCAAAGCTGCTCAAAGATTATACTATTGACGGCGATTACGTGGACGCACGGATGATTGGAAGCACGGTATACCTGCTCTCCCGCGAATCGGTGTACCCGTACAATGACCGGATCATCGTCCCTGCAGTACGGGAGAATTCGAAATTAGTCATTACACCGGATGTCTACTACTTCGATAACCCCGAACGCCAGTATGACTTTACCACCGTCACTTCGTTTGATGCCGGCAACGGGGCAACGAAAGATGCAAAGACGTACCTCGTCGGCAGCGGCAACATCGTCTACGTTTCACCCGATGCAATGTACGTGAGCTACCAGAAGTACCACAACGTCTACCGCACGATGCGGGGCGGGGCGGAACCTGCCATTGGCATGGCGCAGGGTTCGGGGGTATCGTCTGGCAGTGCAGCGCCGGTATCAGTGTCCTCAATTGTCCAGGATTTCAATACCATGAACGAGGCGGACAAACAGGCAGCCATCGCAGAGTTAAAGAGCGGTGAGCAGGAAGCGATCCGCAAGAAAGAGATCGACCAGACAACAACGGTAATCCACAAGATCGGGATCAACAATGGTGCGATCAACTACCTGGCAAAAGGTGAAGTGCCGGGGTATCTCAAGAACCAGTTCGCCATGGACGAGTATAACGGCAACCTCCGGGTTGCAACCACGTCCAGTGTCTATACGACAAAGGGACAGTACGAGTACAACAACGTGTTTGTGCTGGACAGTGCGATGAAAATGATCGGGTCACTCACGCACATCGCCGAGCAGGAGAAGATCTACTCAACCCGGTTTATCGGCGACCGGCTCTACATGGTCACATTCAAACGCGTAGACCCGTTCTTTGTGATCGATCTCTCGACACCAACAAGCCCAAAGATACTTGGCAAGCTCAAGATCCCCGGTTACTCGGATTACCTCCACCCGTACGATAAGAACCTCATCATCGGGATTGGAAAGGAGACCGCAGCCAATGACTGGGGCGGTGTCTCCACCCAGGGTCTGAAACTGGCTCTCTTCGATGTCTCGGATGTCGATCACCCCCGACAGGTAGGGAAAGTCGAGATCGGCGATGCCGGTTCGGACTCCGCAGCCCTGTCAGATCACAAAGCGTTCCTCTTTGACAAGGCAAAGAACCTGCTCGTGATCCCGGCCCGGGTCGTTAAGCAAAATGCAGTGCAGGATCAGAAGCTCAGCGGCGATCAGCCACAAGTCTGGTACGGTGCATACGTCTTTGGAGTAAATCCTGATACCGGGTTTGTCCTCAGGGGCACGGTCGAGCACGGTACGGGAGGCAGCGGATATTATTACTATGGCAGCTCGCGAAATGAAGTGAAACGCTCGCTCTATATCGGGGACACACTTTACACACTCTCGTCAGCGAAGATCCTTGCAAACCCGTTAAGCCAGATCAATACAACCGTTGCGACGATTAAGCTGGACGGGAAGGATGATGTCCTCTATCCGGTTATGAAATAATTAAAAACCAAAAAAAAAAATTTATTTTTTTATGCCGGCTGGGCATTCATGTTCGCCGGAATCAAGCGCCGCAGAATCAGTTCAGGAACCTGTTGTGAGGTCTTGACCGTCATATCGAAATTCGCATTGTTTCCGGTTGATCCAAGATATGTAAGGGTAATCTGGAAATCCGTATCGAGAGCAGGCAAACCCATAACCGTGATTTTCGCATGCTTGGGATTGATGACCCGCGGATTGCCCACGACCAGTTTTTCCCTGGTTCCGTCGACATCGGCAATCAGTTCGTTGTTAAATGAAGTAACGAGGATGCGACTGCTGCCAATATTGATGGGCTGACCATCCGGCAGGGTGACACGATAGGTTGTGACATAGGGAAAAGAAGTCCCGGTCTGTGATTCGACTACCGCTACGGTCAACGTGACAACGGCAAGGACACATACGACTGCGATTAAAGCCAGGATCCCCACCAGGACCTTTGTTCCGGTGCTCCATCCCTTCGTGCTGTTTTGTTCAGCGTGTGCAGGAATATTCGACATGATTGTCTCCTAGTGTACAGGAGAGAGAGAACTATTTACGGGTTTTGGATTATGAGCGGGCTTAATAATCGCACCAGTTCTTTTTTAAATCCGGTATTTCCCATAAAGTCCATAATATCCTGCACCCCATAGTTATAGGATTTTAAATGCGCATACCCATAAAGTCAGTCACACCGGAAACCGGGCACGCGGAAGTCTGCGGCTTTGTCCATGAGGTCAGGGATCTCGGCGGCCTTTCCTTCTTTTTGATCCGCGACCGTACCGGCATACTCCAGGTGACCATCCCCAAGAAGAAAGTCAGTGAAGCGGTCCTTGCCGCGGCAAAAGCCGTCTCCCGCGAATCCGTAGTGCGGGTCAGCGGACCGGTCAAGGCCGTTGACAAAGCACCCGGCGGGCGTGAACTCGTGCCGGAGACATTCGAGATCATCAGCCTTGCCGAAACCCCGCTGCCGCTCGATGTGTCGGAGAAAGTATCCGTAGAACTCGACACCCGGCTCGATGGCCGGTTCCTCGATGTGCGGAGACCCCGCGTTGCCGCAGTCTTTGCGATCCGCAGCGCTGCGATGCACGCACTCAATAATTATTTCCACCACGAAGGATTCATCTCGATCACCACCCCCAAGATCGTAGCCGCCGCAACCGAAGGCGGGACAGAACTTTTCCCGATCGCATACTTCGATAAGGAAGCCTACCTCAACCAGAGCCCACAGCTCTTCAAGCAGATGATGATGGCAGCGGGCTGCGAGAAAGTGTACGAGATCGGACCGATCTTCCGTGCCGAGGAGCACAATACCACCAAGCACCTCAACGAGGCAACGAGTATCGATATCGAAGTCTCGTACGCCGATCACATCGAAGTGATGCGTATTTTGGAAGATGTTCTGATAAAAACCTACGAGTACGTGGACAAGACCTGCTCCGACCATCTCGCGAATATGGATATCACCGACTTTACGGTGCCCAAGGGCCCGTTCCCCCGGCTTCCCTACAGCGAAGCAATCGAGATCGCTGCAAAGAAGATCGAGGATCCGATCAAGTATGGTGACGACATCGGCAGCGCTGCCGAGCGGGCGATCGGCGCCGAGATGGGAGGCCACTACTTTATCGTGGACTGGCCCACCGAGATCCGGCCCTACTACGCGATGCCCTACGAGAACGATCCTACGATCTGCAAGGCGTTCGATCTCATGCACCCGAGGATGGAACTCTCCAGCGGTGCCCAGCGGGTCCATAACCACGACCAGCTCGTGCAGCAGATTGCAAAGAAGGGGCTCAACCCCGAGAGCTTCGACTTCTACTTAAAGCCGTTCCGGTACGGCATGCCCCCCCACGCAGGCTGGGGACTGGGCGCAGACCGGCTTATCATGACGATGCTGGGATTATCAAACGTCCGCGAGGCGGTCCTCTTCCCCCGCGATATGCACCGGCTCGTGCCGTAATACCCTGACCAATTACTATTTTTGCATCCGGATCAAAAGGGAGTACCAAAAAGGAGATGTGGACCGGTTATGGCAAAGGAATATTTCATCAATAAAGTGCTGGCGACAACCGTGGTGGGCAGTTACCCGGTAGTCAAAGGCGGGGGTTTAAAGAGCCTCTTTGATCCGCTCCACTCAGCAGTCGAGACTGCGGTTGCCGACCAGATCAAAGCCGGTATCGATATCATATCAGACGGCCAGGTGCGGGGCGATATGATCGGTGCGTTCACCGCAAAACTACCTGGCATCCGGGAGCAGCAGGTAATCGGCAAGGTGCAGCCGGCCGATGGGCCAATAACCGTGGCAGATTCGAAATATGCCCTGACCAAATCCCCGAAAGTAAAAGGCATCATCACCGGACCATCCTCGCTCGCCCACGGCCTGCACATCAGCACACCGATGTACCGGAACAAGGAGGAACTCGCCCTCGATCTTGCCGCAGCCCTCATTGTCGAAGCCCGCAATCTGGAAGCAGCAGGTGTCACCCTGCTCCAGATCGATGAACCAATCTTTTCGACCGGCATCGCAGACTTAAACGTGGGAAAACAGGCGGTAGAAGCAATCACGGCCGCAGTCCATATACCGACCTGCATGCATGTCTGCGGGGGCCTGGGCAATGTAATCGATGAGATCCTGAAATTCAACGTGAACGTGTTCGACTTCGAATTTGCCAACAATACGGCCAACATCGACCTCCTCTCCCGGCGGGACCTTGGCGGGCGGATGATCGGATTCGGCTGCGTGGACTCATCGATCGATCAGGTTGAGACCGTCCCCGAGATCCGGAAGCGGATCGAAAAAGGTGTGGAGATTTTCGGGCCTAAGACAATGCTCATCGATCCCGACTGCGGGATGAGGATGCGGAGCCGCGAGTCGGCCTACTGGAAACTCAAGAACATGTGCGAAGCCGCAAAAGAAGTAAGGATCGCGCTCTGAAACGCATTATAAAAAAATTCTACTGGGATCCATTTCTCATCAGCTTTTTTTTAAAAATCATATCAATAGCTTCATCGTTTATCGCACTACCAAATATTTCACGAGAAGTTATGGTAAAGATATGCAGCAGCTGCGGAACCAGGACGGCAGATGACCAGGCCCGTTTCTGTAACAAGTGTGGTTGCCCGTTCCCGCAACCCCCGCCGGAAATATCCACAGTACCACAACAGAGACAGCCTCCGGTATCAGCAGTATCCCGGAACACCCCCGGGAGTATGCCCCGCCAGGCACGAACCACCGGAAAAAGATCGGGCAATAAAAAAACCGGCAGGACCGGGCCGCTGCCATTTAAGACACTCGTTACGGGAAAATATCTCCGGCTCATCTACCTTGCCGGGGCGATCGTGATTATCCTGGTTTCCCTGCTGGGAATCAATGCAGGTTTTTCAAAAACCGGGTCCGGGGCTGCCACTATATCGTTTACCAACACCACGGCCCTCGTGGAAAATCCCTCCACCTCACCCCTTTTCTGGATCGGTCTTCTCATCTTCGGGAACCTGGTGTGGAGGATCTTCTGCGAACTGGCTGCCATGGTTTTCCGGATATATGATACCATCCGCTGCGCGGAAGAGGCCGGCCCTGACGATGCACCGGAATACCACAAAGAAGAAGCTTCGGGGTATGGTGCAGAGGAGGGCGGGGAGTATGTCGAATGCCCGCACTGTTCTAAGATTGTCCCTGCTGACCAGGTACGGGAATGCGAGGTCTGCGGAGTGCAGGGATGCAGCAGCTGTATCCGGCTCATGGGGCTGCTTAAGAAAAAGATGACGTGCAGGGAGTGCTTTGACAATAAGTAATTTTTTTAGTCTACTCAAAACCTGGGCACGTATGCAGTTCCCCACAAAAGACCAACTCGCGTTGTAAGTATTTTAGAAATTTTTTATTTTTTTTATTTTTTCTCGCGTTAGCGAAGAATTATTTTCCAGCCTCGCCTACTAAGCACAACCCGGTTTTCCTGTGGATACACCGGATACGAGGAGTTCTCAATGAACAATAAACTGATAGCAATTCTGGCGATTGTCTTTACTATCTGCCTTCTCGCGGTGGCGGGATGTACAAATACCGCTGGTACCTGTCCGGCACCTGTCACAACAACCCAGCCCCATCCGGCGGTATCGTATAATGCAACACCCGTCAAGTACGCCCAGGTCAACGGGGTTTCGCTTGGGTACCGGGAATTCGGTTCCGGTGAGCCTCTGCTGATGGTTGAAGGATTTGGCGCAACCATCGATACGTGGAACCAGACCTTTATCGGCATCCTTGCCACAAAATACCATGTCTACACCTACGACCACCGGGGGATGGGCTACAGCAGCGACAACAATGCGACCCCCACCATCCCGCTGTATGCAGAGGACGCTGCCGGGCTGATGACGGCACTCGGCTATGACAGTATGCATGTCTATGGGGTTTCGATGGGCTCAACGGTCTCCCAGCAGCTGGTCATCTCGCACCCTGAACGCGTACGGAAACTGGTGCTCGATTCTGTGACCTACAGCATCCGGATTCCTGAGACCAAGAAACTGCTTCACTTGATCGAAGTAGAGGGAATCGATCCCAACCAGACCGCGGGTGTCCACCGGGAGTCACAGGCTAACCTCGCCTGGAACGGTTCGTATGCCAGTCTTTCCGGGATCAACAAGGATGTGATGCTGGTCGTGGGGACAAATGATGTCCTGACACCCGAGGCAGTAACGGTCCAGATGGCCGGGCAGATCAATGGCTCGTGGCTCGTGCGATACAAGGGACTCCCGCATGCCGCGTCCCACTATGCTCCTGTAGATTACGCGAATAATGCACTCGCATTCCTCGGCGGGAATGAGTCGGCGCCGTGGAGTACGTAATTTTTTTTAGAGTGTTGCTCGGAAAAATATCCGCCTTAAATATCTTCAAAACTATTCGCTCTTTTTTTTAGCTGCTTCTTAACAGAGGCATCGTGGAATATTTTTGCCCAGCAAAAAATCCACTACCCCCTCCACCACAAACCCGAAATATCCTGCGTTAAAGATACTAAAACAAGGAACCACCATGTCGGAAAAATCGGCATCTCACATACAGGTCAGGGCTTTCCAGCACACACCTACAGAACCGCTCGGCTTTTTTGAAAAAATTTTCGCGGAACAAAATGTCCCGTTTGAATACGTCCGGCTCTGGGAAGGGGACCCGGTCAGCATGGGTGACGCCACACACCTTGTATTCCTTGGCGGGCCGATGAGCGTGAACGATGAGGCGGAACTCCCGTGGCTCAAAGAGGAAAAGGAATTAATCCGGAGGGCAGTAAAAAAGCGGGTTCCCGTGCTGGGACTGTGCCTTGGCGCCCAGCTGATCGCATCAGCACACGGGGCAACAGTGTACCGGTTCATAAACGAAACCGGCTGGTACCCGGTCCGCACGACACCCGATTCTACCGGGGGTTTTGCATCATTCCCGGATACCTTCCACGTCTTCCAGATGCATGGCGAGACATTCCACCTGCCGGTTGGCGGGAGGCTCCAGTGCAGGGGCGATAATGTACCACACCAGGGTTTCCGGCTTGGGTCGGCACTCGGGCTCCAGTTCCATCTTGAGATGACCGATGTTCTGATCCGGGACTGGATAAAAGGTGAAAGAAAATTCTTAAAAGAGAAGATCGGGCGCGATACGGAACGATACCTTGCGGAAAGCAACCGGCTGTGCCGGCAGGTGGCGATGGAATTTCTGTACGGGAATCAACGGAATACGCAATAAAAAAAAGAATTTTTATACGACTCTCGATGTGGTCGACGCTTCAATACCCTTATCGGTGATGATGAACGGCAACAGCCGCTGGGGAGCAGCGGCATCCTTGATTTTATGCACGGCCAGAGTACGTTCGATCTCAGCCTGGTGAATATCGGTCTTGAATTCGATAACGAGATCTGCCGCCCGCATAATCCTCGTCATCTCCATGGGCGTGTGGATACCGGTATACACGATGAACAGCATATTCGCGCCACGGTTCCTCATCTCTTCGCGGGTTTTTTTCAAAAATTTGAGAGCTTCATCGATACCGTACTTGATGATGATGGTTGAGAGCGAGTCCACCACGATCCTGCCGCCCGCCATCTGGGGGATGTACATCTCGGGATGGAGATCGTTAACATCCGTCATCCCGACTTCGACATCCCCTTCGTTTATCAGGTACGTTCCCTCTTCTCCCCCTTCTGCCCGCCAGAACTGCTTTGCCGAAAGGTCAACACCGGCAACCGGCGTTCCGTAGATCATAATGAGGGTCCCCTCTGGAAAACCACCGTCTAAGAGCAGGTTGAGCCCCACAATACCCGTGGTCCGCTTCCTTATCTTCCCGCTGACGGAAGTGTCATGGTCGCGGCTTTTTACATCCATCGGAGATACACCGGCTAATATTATTTACAGCCTGCTTAAAAGGTTTTTGGAGATCGGACGATTTTGTCGCAGAATCTTCCGCTAAATGGCATTACGAGCCAGATCCACCGAACTTTTCCCGGAGATCCCGGCGCAACAACTTCCAGCCATGAACCCGGGGCAATGAATCCATGACCATGAGTTTACGCGGGATCTTGTACCCGGCAAGATGATCCCGGCAATAGGTTTCGAGCTGGGATTCGGTGAGAGTCATTCCCGGTTTGAACACCACAGCAGCAATCGGGACTTCGCCTTTCCGTTCATCGGGAACACCGAATACCGCAACATCGGCTATTGCCGGGTGCTGGATAATCGTGTTCTCAACTTCTGTTGGATAGATCTTCCAGCCCGACATGATGATCATGTCCTTTTTCCGGTCCGTGATGTACAGGATTCCATCCTCATCGAGATGCCCGATATCCCCGGTAAGGAACCAGCCGTCATCCAGGAATACTTCAGCTGTCGCTTCCGGCATCTGCCAGTAACCGTGTGCAACGGAAGGACCGCGGAGCGCAATCTCGCCGGTTTCCAAAACAGCCATCTCCGTTGCCGGGTTTGCAGCATCGACAATCTTTACTTCCGTGTACCCAACTGCAACACCCACGCTCTGGTAATTCTTTGTCAGGTGCGGGTACCCGGGCAGGGTTGTCGTTCCTGAACCGATTACGATGGTCTCGGAGAGCCCGTACGAATTTGCAACCGGGATGTGATATCGCTGGTCAAACGCTTTCCAGACTACCGGGAGGAGCTGGCCACCTCCCGAGATGATCACCCGGGTCTTACCGAGACGCTGTTCTGTGCCGGGCGGGGCGGTGTTGAGCGAGTGGATAACCGGGGGCATGCCGGCCAGCACAGTGACTTTGTACTGCTCGGCAAGAGAAAGATACCGCTCGAGCTCGAAGCGTTCCATCATTACGTACGTTCCACCGGAGCGGAGCATCGCCAGCCCCCACGAGAGTCCGACGTGACCCATAGGGTAGATCCCGAGATACACATCGTCCGGGCACATCCGCAGGGCTTCACGTTCGGCATCGAGTGCCGTCATCCAGTTGCCATGGGAGAGCATCGCTCCTTTGGGTTTGCCGGTTGTGCCGGCCGTGTACTGGATATGGCAGAGATCGTCCGGAGCACAGTTAGTTGCCCGCATGGATGACGGTGCCGGGGGAAACGATGCCCATGCAACAGATCCCGGGCTGGATCCCGCTGTGCAGATGATATGCTCAAGTGTCCCGGCTTGTGATCGTATCTTGTCGACAACGGCTACCCCCTGCGCATCGGTAATAACCGCTACGGCACCGGCATTATTGAGTGCATGCAGCAGTTCTTCGCCCCGGTATACGATATTGGTCGGGACTGCCACAGCACCGATCCGCCAGATGGCAAAATAACTTATGAGGTACTCGGGCGAGCTGTCAAGGTAGATGCAGACCCGGTCACCTTTTTTCACACCAAGGTTCGCCAGTCCCTGCCCGATGCGGTTCATCTCGTCCCGGAGTTTCCCGTAACTGTACGTCTCATTGCGGGTTGGACAGATGAGTGCGACTTTCGCCTCAGGAACGCTTTTTGCATCGAGCAGGGTAGTGACGTTGGACATGGTAGTGCCGGAAATTTTCTGGTGATAAAAATAAGACGTTGGGGTATTTAGGTGTGCATTATTCTGGGTCCGGCAATGCGGTTCGCGGATAGAGATTCTCTGACAGGGTTGTGCGTTTTTTATTTCCTGATTTTTTTAATAAGAGGGGGATCGATGCGGTGTACAGGGAACCCTGCATGATACCGGAATACAGGGGCAAGCTATTTCTGTAACAACCCCCGAATTATCTGTCCTGACACTTATGGCAGAAAATACCCCCAATCAGCAACCAGCGCAAACACAACCTGCGCAAAATTCTCAAAACCCCCAGAGCACCCGGAGAGATGCTCCCCGGCACCACGACAACCGGCGTCGTAATAATAATTATCGGGGACAGGCCCCCCGGCCTGCAGAAAGACCGGCTGAAAAACCGCTGGAACCAAAAGAGGCCAGTGAAGATGATGAAGAGACAGAGCAGGACCGGAGCGCTGCCCCGTCACGGCAATCCCGGGGTGGCGGCCGGGGAAAGCCACCGAAACGGGTTATCGAGGAATGGGCCAACGATATCTATTGCGAGTAAGGGACTTAGCTTTTGGTCCGGGCTGTGATGCTGCCCGGGGATTCCCGATCTTTTTTTTAGATTTTTTTTCGCGGATATTTTCCAGAGATCATTTCACGGAATTTTTTTTCAATGCGATTTTTTTGCCGGAATTTTGCCGGAAAAATCCGGGGAACAACCGGGAAGAAAAGTTTGGATGTTAATGTGAAATTTCTCCTCATTTCCGGACCCAAAAATATGGGGTAATTATCGCTTTTCCCCCATTAAAAAAATGGAGTTAACTGCGATCGCAAAAATGCCTAATCCAGGCATTTTACGGGCTTTGATTTCTGTATCTCTCCAAAATGGGCTCTGTTTGGGTGTAAACAGACCCCTGTTCGGTCGAAAACTCCTGGAGTATTTGTATGAACAGGGGGTCTTTGAGTACGTCAGACAAGGTGAGGATCCGGGCACTTTCCCAGTTTTGGGAGATGATCTATTCTGAGCCCTATTCGGGCTCCGTTTGTCAAAATGATAAAGGTCAAATCCGGTTCCAGTGGAAGTGCGTCAACACCTGTGGAAAATAGTCTTTTAATCCGTTATTTTTCGAAAATACGCGTTTTAATCCAAATAAAACATGTCGAAATAGCGGGCTCCGGTTGGCCGCGTTTTTTGGCACATATTTCACATGGTTTTATTAGAGTTATGCTGCCGGATGCCCTGCTATTGCCCGCTAGTGAGAACACGTCGGAGAACTGGGGGATTTATGAGAGTTTATCCGGTTTTTGAGTTGTTGGGAATAATTCCGGTATGAGGGAATGGACGTGTACGGAATTTTCCAAAAAAAATTTCCCGGTTTTTCTCACACACCCGAAATTTTTTTGCCGGATATTTTGTCAGCCGCCAAAAACATTTGAAATTATTTTGAGAACTCGCAAACGCAAAAAATTTCGCGACCTTTTTTAGAAATTTTTAAACGGGCTCCTGCTTTTTGTAAAGGAACGGAATTTATCGTTAGGTTGATCAAAAAGGAATTGGCGAAAAAAGATTACGACTGCTTGACCCGATAATTCGTAATAATCAATTCGTTGATATTCCCGCGACCAGCGCCGTTGCTATTGATCATCCGCTTTGCAGGAACCCGCTCAATGAAGTAATCTGAATAGAGATCATCAAAGAATGAATCATTGGGATTCTTGTTCTTCGGATCGGAATTACTCAGCATAATTTTTGCGCCCTTGTCGTCAAGTTCCTTGAAAAATGTAACAAGACATTCCTGGTCCTTATCGGAAAATCCATTCTTTGAATAGGAAGTAAATGAGGAAGTCTTGTTCAGCGGACGGTAAGGTGGATCAAAATACACGAACGTGTGATTGTCAACAAATTTCCGGCATTGGGTAAAATCACCCGGAATAATTTTTGTTTTTTTCAGCAACGCTGCTACAGATTTCAGATTATCTTCGTTCAGAATATCCGGATTCTTGTATCGCCCGAAAGGAACATTGAATCCTCCTTTTTTATTTACCCGGAACAAGCCATTGTAACAGGTGTGGTTAAGAAAAATGATCTGGGCTGCACGTTCAATCCATTCAGGGGTGTTCTTCCTGAAATCGATTTCAGGTAACTTCTCATTGAAGGCATCCCGGACTTCGTAATAAAAAATTTCTTTATTCTTTTCACTTTTGGAAAAAAAATCTGATTCGAGCGTTTCCAGTTCAGAGATTAATTTTTTTACCGAACGCTGGACAACGCGATACGTCAGAACCAGTTCTTCATTAACATCGCAGATATAGCACTGTTCAAAAGAAAATCTCTGGTTAAGGTCAAAAAAAACCGCTCCCCCGCCAATGAACGGTTCGATATACCTGGTGATTTTTCCTTCCGTTAATTCTTCCGGCAAACGTTTGTCAAACTCACTGAGTAACTGGGTTTTACCCCCGGCCCATTTGAGAAATGGCCGGGCTGATGATTTGAGTATCGTTTGTGTTGCCATGTCCAGAAGAACATCCGTCAGTATGAATTTCCGTTTTATAATGTTATTTTCCCGGCTTTATAGGATATTGAAACGGTCTAACGAGCCACAATAATTGTTGGACCGCTACTACATACCTTCCAGCAGACCGGCCACATCCCCCGACTTAATGATCTTAACCCCGATATTCTGCATATCCCGGATATTCGCCAGGTGCACCTCACCCGATGCCGCCCCGGTCGCATCACCGATCAGCACTACCGGGTAATTGTACGCAATGCCATCGAAGACGGTTGTCCGGATGCAGTTCGGAGTCTGGATACCGCAGACTATAAGGGTCGTCACTTTGAGGGTCCGGAGCATCAGGTCGAGTTCCGTACCGATGAACGCACTCATCCGGGTCTTGGTGAGTACATACTCCCCTGCCCGTGGAGCCAGTTCATCGATGACCGCGGCACCATGCGAACCGGCAACGGCAAAGGGTTGTTTCCGGAAAAGATCCTGCCGGATGATCTCCACGTCCGAACCGTCCGGCCTGTGCACCCGGAGGATATGAAAGACCGGCAGGTTTCGTTTCCGGAATTCAGCCAGCACAGACTGGATTTTCGGTATTACGGCAGAGGCTCCCGCAACTTTCAGCGGCTTTGCTTCCAGCACGAAATCGTTTTGCATATCGATGATGAGGAGAGCAGCTCGTCCCATGGTTGTTTCCCGTTAGACTATTGATACCCGGAATATAATAACTCTGTAGAAGTTTTCCGGAGCCTTGAAGATGGAACCCCTCATCCAGTACGTCTGCCTCTTTTTCACCGGGATTGTTTCCGGTACCGTATCCGGGCTCTTTGGGGTCGGGGGAGGATCCTTAATGACCCCGGTCCAGTTCTGGCTGTATACCTCCGGCGGAATGGACAGCACGCTTGCCACCCGTCTTGCGTTCGGCACATCACTTGCCGTGATCATCCCGACGATGATTAGCGGGGCCTACGGGCATAACCGGCACGGCGCTGTGGACTGGAAGGCTGCCGTTCCGCTGGGACTTGCCGCCATTTTCGGTGGACTTATCGGGGGGATGGTTGCGTCCCACATCTCAGGCAGCATGCTCCGGCTGTTCTTTGCGGTTTTTATTCTCATCATGGCTGCCCGCATGGTCTGGCAGATACGGGAATGCCCGGTCTGCGAGCCCCATGGATCGGCTGCGCAATATCTTTTCATCGGGTTTTTCATCGGGATTTTATCAGGATTGACCGGACTTGGCGGCGGTGCACTGCTTGTACCCATCCTCGTCATCCTGCTTGGCTACCCGATCCACCGGGCGGTCGGGACATCATCAGCTTGTCTTATCTTCTCTGCAGCGGGGGCCGTGATTGCGTATGTCATCAACGGGCTCGGGGTTGCCGGACTGCCGCCGTACTCGCTCGGGTACGTGGATCTTCTCACGTTTGCAATCCTCGCTGTCACGACCATCCCCCTCGCCCGGCTTGGCGTGCGGTTCGCCCACAGCTGCTCAGGGAAGAAACTGCAGATCATATTTGCCGGGCTTTTGGTGCTGATCGGCATCATGATGCTCGTGAGCGGATAAAAAAAATACGGAAATTCCCGTGACAGCGTAATCATCGCTGAATTTCAATCGCTGACATTCAACTCATCCATACGTTGAAAAAAAATTCGGTTCTTACAGCATTCCCATCCCGGCTGCCGCTTCAGTACATGACGGATCCTTGCATTTCGCTTCACGGATCAGGAGCGAGAGCACAAGCACCACTCCACCCAGAACAGTTCCAAAGATAAAGACTGAGTGGAACCCCGTGATGAGCATGGACATAGTAATGCCGCTTGTTCCTGAAGTGACCTGGATCCCGGCGAATGCCGTGATGATGAAAAATGTCCCGTACATCGCGACAGCGATCACCGACCCGATGTTGCGGGCGGTCATGGCAACACTTGAAACAACCCCCTCACTTCCCCGTGGTGACAGCCCGAGGATAAGATTGAAATTCGGCGGGATGAAGAGACCGGCAGCTGCCCCGTTCAGGGCGAGCGCCACGATAATGTACCAGAACGCGGTGTCCTGGGTCATCTGCATGAACAGGATATTTGCCGTGATATAGCAGAGTGCTGCCGCTATGCAGATCCGGCGCGATCCCACCCGGTCCGAGAGACGCCCGGCCAGCGGGCCCATCACCATGAGGGCAACCGCCGGGACCATCAGGAAAAGCCCGGCGATATCGGTCTTAAGTCCTTTGACAATCTCAAGGTAAAATGGCATGATGAAACTTGTACCCGAGACCAGCATCATGCCCGTCATTGCTGCGATATTCGCGAGCGTATAGTTGTGATTCTTAAAAAACGAGAGATCGATCAGCGGGACAGGACAGCGGGACTCCCAGACGACAAATATCACCCAGAAGATTGTAGAGCCAAGTACACTCGCAATAATTACCGGTGACATCCAGCCCAGCGTCGTACCCATGTTCATCGCAAATACAAGGGAGCCAAGCGCTGCAAAAAGAATGCCGGCGCCGGTTGCATCAAACTGCTGGGGGACACCTTCTGCTATTGTGTCCTTCGGCAGTACACGGATTCCGAGCAGGATCGCTATAACGCCAACCGGGACGTTGATTAAGAAGATCCAGTGCCAGCTTAAGTAGGTGGTGAGTAAACCGCCGAGCACCGGTCCGGCCGCAACCCCGACCGAGACAAACGTGGTCATTATTCCGAGTGCTTTGCCCCGTGTCGCTGCCGGCAGGTACATCGTGATCATTGCACCACCGATTGCCTGGAGCATCGCCGCTCCGATTGCCTGGAGGATCCGGAAGCCGACCAGTTCGCCGATGGTCATGGAAAGCATTCCGCAGGCAAGCGAACCGATGGCAAAGATCGCAAAACCCCAGAGATACACTTTCCGGTACCCCCGGATATCGGCAAATTTCCCAAACGCTATGAGCGTGGCTGACAGGGTCAGCAGGTAGGCCATCGCCACCCATGATACAATCGTAATCGACGTATTGAAGTACGTGGCCATTGTCGGGAGCGAAATGTTGACAATCGTGGTATCGAGTGCCCCCATGAACCCTGCTACCGAGACGAGGATCAGGAGGAGTTTTTGCTGGAGGGGATCTTGTATGACGGTGTGGCCGACCAGGGGATTCTTCATGGACAAAAATATAGCACAAAGAATAATGAATTGATGGGGTTTGATTCTGCAACCCGTTCACTCGGGAACTGAGATGTACCGGCAGGGAGGGTCTGTGAGAGGAGTGGAATAGAGACAAACAGTCCGGCCGATTTTCATGGAGCATTAAAACAGCGATGAACGATTTTCGGATTAATCAACTTCCTCTGTATTTTCCCTTTGAAACATTACCCACCAGAGACGATCTCAACATCACGAAATCCCACAAAGGTATTGAGATGTTCGGGCTGTGAATCTACCATGCAAAGCTCGATAACTTCCTTGATGCGGACGAGCGCTTCATCGATAGTTTTTCCAAATGTGTGGCAGCCTTTGAACAGGGGGCAGGATACGATGAAGATCCCATCCTCATCTGTTTCGACAATGATGGGAACATGAATCGTTTTCATATACACATCATCGGAATTCACGCATTAATTCTTTTTTGCAAGCACGTTTCACCAATTTTTTAATGTTGGATCGTTTTTTTTAATAACACATTGTTGACGGTGAACAAAAAAATGACCGGATCTTATTTTTTACCGGATATCTTCATGGAGAGGTTACTGCCGGCGTTACACGCGGGGTGGGAGTAACATTTCCTGTATGGGGATAAATTTCCGGCCCGGGTCCCAGCTGGGGGATTTTCGGGACCGGCGCGATGGAAACTGCCCAACCTCCGGGATTATTCCGGCCAAGGACGCTCAGGTAATAGGTGCCGTTCTCCGGAATGGTAACAAAAACAAACGGGTGCAGCGAGAGTGCGCCAAAGCCCGGCTGGATGTACGTGTTGTTGGCATCCATGAGGGCTGTTCCGTTGGCGTACTGGAGGAAATAGTAGGGGGAATCTATGCCGGTTATGTTCCGTTCGAAGAAATATTCACCGCGTTCTAAGTAGAAGACGGGCGTTGCCTGCGTTCCCGTACCCGAGAGGTTCACCGGTACTTTTAAGGGATTGGTGGTGACCAGCGGGGCAACTTCTGCGGTCCAATGGTTGCTGCAGGTTACGTTGAGCTGGTAGGTATCTTTTTGGGGAGCCTGGAATGCTACCGATCCTGCAAACGGGCCGCTTGTTGAGAACGTTGTTTCTGCCAGGTATGCCTGCGTCATGTTGGAAAAGTCCAGTTCCATCCTGCCTGCACCATCGGTCCGGAATGACACGACAATGACACCGGCATCAAGGGGGAACGTGGCGTTCGGCTTCTCAGATGAGAGGGTAAGAGCTGTAGTCCCTGTGGGAGAGGTTCCCGGTACGACCGCTGGTGCAGGGGCCTGCGTGCATCCGCAGGCAGAAAGGCAGAGGAGGATAAGGATAAGCAGGATAACAAAAGACTTCATGATAAGTCAAACGATCCGATGAAATTTCTACCTTTTCTATTGCGTGCGGGGTGCGGGAGATCTCTTGCCCGTCCTACCGGAAGCCGGCATGAATGATGCACCGGGTGAGCTTCCCCATTCCATTCTTAACAACAACATTGATCCGCATCAATTCCGAGGAACACAAGTATGAATATCTTATGGCATACCAATACACTATCATGCACAGTCCGCTGGACTATACTGTTCATGCAAAGACTATGATGCAGGAACGGATGATCCAGGAAGACTGGGTAACGAGCACCGTCAGCGCTCCTGAGATGGTTGAGGAGAAGCGGGATGACGAGAGACACTACCTGAAACGGATCCCGGAACATGCGGGAAAATTCCTGCGGGTAATTGTCAACCATTCTGTCCATCCGCCACGGGTGATCACGGTGTTCTTTGACAGGAGAGTGCAGCCATGAAAGTGACCGTTGATAAAGAGGCCGATGCGCTGTATATGCGCCTTTCCGATGCCCGTATCCATGACTCGGAAGAGGTGAAGCCCGGCGTGATCCTGGATTATGACGACCAGAATAATCTTGTCGGGATAGAACTTCTCAGGATATCGGAGCGGGTTCCCGCAGCCAGTCTGAAAACCGTGATGATCGAATCGGCATAATGCAGGAATTATCCTGATGCAATGGATGATTTTCACATCCTGTGACAGGATATGATCAATACTTTATTTAACATCCGGTGACCGGGCCGGCATTCTCGGCCCGGCGTTTTTGATTGAAATTTTTTCACCAGACTTTGATTTTATTTTTTAACCGGATGTTGGTTGAAAAAATCCGGGCGGACTTTGACAAGAAAAATTTAACCGGACCTTGCATGAAAATTTTTCAGCGAAAACGCGATTGTGTTTAAAAAAAATTATCCGGGCAATCGATCCGCTCTGCGACAGAAACGAGCGTGACCCCCTCTCTCCCCCAGAGGAGGAGGCAGCCCAAAGGGAGCACCCCCTCGACTCTATTGAAAATTTTATCAAAGCTCGGTGGGCCATCGGCAATTTGGGGAAAATGACCGGGTAGTGGATCAACGACTTCCTAAAAATTTTACAAAAACGGATGCTGAAACCGTCTGCCTCGCCGTGCCTCGGAGAGGCCCTGAGGCGGGGAATCCTCAATAAAATCGATCATTTTCCGCTCCCAAAAACCGAGTGAACTCCGATCGAAAAAAACCCCAATCCGGGCATTTTGTGGGCTTTGATTTCTCTAACTCGCCAAAATGGGCTCCATTCTGATGAAAATGAGGCCCTGTTCGATCAAAAACTCCTGGAGTATTTGTATGAACAGGGGTCCATTTCATGCTTGATAGAGTGGGACTCCGGGCGATTATTCAGGTCCAGAGATGATCTATTTCAAGCCCTTTACGGGCTCCGTTTGCCCATTTCCTGATCCTTTTTTCGGGATCAAAGGAGGCTTGTGTCCACCACTTGGGAAAATACTGTTTTAATGGGTTATTTCGCGAAAATAACAGTTTTTAGAGCGATTTCATCCTGCAATTTGGCGGGCTCCGGTTGGTCGCGTTTTTTGCCACCTCATTTCAGGTCATAGGGGGTGAGAAAGGCGATGGAAAGGGCCACTGTTGCCCGAAGATACGATCACGTCGGAGAAATGGAGACATGGGGGGATGAAAACGTGGGTGGTGTTTGACGGTGACAATAAGCAGTGTGCCACACTGAAGAACGTGGAATGGTGTAAGAGGATGGATAACCAGGTTGAGGATTTTAATTGTGACAACAGAAGACACCAAAAAATTTCGATGCGTTAGAATTAATGGAGATTGAATTAACGAGATTTTTTATTCTATCTTTGCAAAATAATTTTTGCCGCAGTTCCAGTTATAAGTTCAACAATTAATTCTCGAATAACAGTTTGTGCATCACCACGAATTTTGCCAAGAATCTCTCTGATTTTATAGGCTGCGGGCTTTGTATTTGGAGTATCTCGAACAATATCATCTAATGCAGTTATGAATTCCTTTCGTTCTGATAATTCTAACTCATTCAGTTGGTCAATAATTTTTTTAACTGCACAGAGTTGCAATTCTGTCCATGGATATGGCTTACCGCAATTATGACAATAGAGTGGGATAGTATAATCGTTTAAAGATGAGGACTCGTGATAAAGATTAATGCCTTGGATGGGATATTTACAAAATTCACATTTAAGAAGTGTCTGTTCACCACATTTCGGACAAAAATTTTTGAGATATTCTGGTTCGGTTATGGCACATGCGGTGATTAAATGGCCGTTCTTGCATATTTGAGCGACATCATAACCGTTACCGACATACATACATTTGGATAATGTTCTGTGATAAAATATCTTTTTGCAAATTGTCCAGTTTTAAGAAAGGCACGAATTAATTGGGTGTTATTTAAAGGTAATTCTAAACGAAAAATTTTATAAATTCACAGTTGATTATGTGTTAATTTCGAAAATGATTGGAATTTGCTAAATCATTATATTTAATTGCAAATGACATCATTCGATAGTTACTATGATACAATGTGACCTTAAATCGCTTTATCAACACCTTGAATTAGTCCAAAATAATTATGATTCTGTTGAAGAATTACTAAAAGAGGATCTCTTGGATGGATGGAGTAGACATCAAATTAAAACTGATTTTGATTTGAAACCAAATGATTTTTTAAGATTTGCTAAAAACGATTTAAAAGCAAACTACGAACATCATCTAATTAACAGTCTAACAAATATAAAACGTACAATTGATTGTCAAATAGATTCAATATTTGTTGGATTGGGAATAAATACAAAAAAATCGGAAACAGAACATTGGAACTTTCCCGAAAAAATAGATATATTGAATAAATTAGGTATTCTTTCACCCGAGATTTTAGGTATTATTAATACCCAGAGAAATGATTTAGAGCATAGATATTCGAATCCGAATGAAAAAAATGTAAAATTAGCCTTGGATATTGCACAGTTATTTCTAAAATATACTGAAAAATATCTAAATGATATGCCATATGACGGGGTGTTAATTGAACATTTAAACATAGATTCACATTTAGATGTAAATTTAGATTATAAAAACAGAAAATTTCGATTTGAGGGTAAGGAATATAGTAAAGATAATTTTCACTCAATAAAAAATTCGTATGTAAAAGAAATACTTGAAGAGAATCGTGATGAGTATTTGAAATATTTAAAATGGTTTTTATTAATTACTGATATGGAATATACATTATATAAAACTTAAATGTAACGTGTTGGCATTAATATCTTTTAATTAATTCATAGTCGATTGTGTGCTAAAAAAAAAATTACTGATATTCCAGCGGCTGCACCTGTTTCGGTAACCCGCCTTTGAAGTGCTGCTGGATCTTGCTGTAATAGTTCCGCAGGTTTTCGTTCATCGTGGGGTGCACTTTCTTCTGCGCTTCCTCGAAGTACTTCATTGAGATGATTGTCTGGTTGTCACGGAGGGCAAGCATACCGGCTTCGCGGCATACAGATTCAAGGTCCGAGCCCACGAATCCTTCCGTAGTGCCGGCAAGCGTTGCAGCAAGGGTATCCCGGGCCGGATCGGAAAACGTGAGATTCTTTTCTGCCATCAGCTCGATGAACCTTCTGCGCCGGGTCCCGGCTGGAACACCGGTTGCATCGTCTGCTGCCGGACTGATCGCTGCCTTGATCTCATCGGCAGTGACTGCCTTGTCCTTCCCGAGCTTCTCGACCAGCTCGCCAATATTGTCTTCGGAATATTTTCCGCAGAGCCCGACAATCTCTTCGAGCGCCGAGCCTTCAATCGGCATGAACCGGGTGTGGATACCAATAATCTTCTTCCGGTCTTCCAGGGTGGGCTCGCCAATGTACACGAGCCGGTCAAACCGTCCTGCACGCAGCAGGGCCGGGTCAACAATGTCCGGGCGGTTCGTTGCGCCCATGACAACGACGTCCTTGAGATCCTCAAGGCCATCCATCTCGGTCAAGATCTGGTTGAGCACATTGTCGCTCACGTGCGAATCGCTGCTTGTTCCGCGGGCAGGAGCCAGTGCATCGATCTCGTCAAAGAAGATGATCGATGGGGCTACCTGCCGGGCTTTCTTGAACACCTCGCGAACCGCCCGTTCGCTCTCGCCTACCCACTTGGATAACAACTGGGGGCCGCGGACCGGGATGAAGTTCGCACCGCTCTCGGATGCGACTGCCTTTGCAATCAGGGTCTTTCCCGTTCCCGGCGGACCGTAGAGCAGGATGCCACGCGGGGGCTGGATGCCCAGGTCTTCGAATTTCTGCCGGTCGGTGAGCGGAAGCTCGATTGCTTCCCGCACTTCGGTCTTGGCCGATTCGAGCCCGCCAACATTCTGCCATTTCACATGGGAGACTTCGAGCATCACTTCACGCATCGCGCTCGGTCCCACGTCGCGCTGTGCACTGCGGAAATCACTGGCATAGACCTTGAGCGTATCGAGAATATCCTGCGGGATCTCTTCGGCATCGAGATCGAGGTCCGGTAAATACCGGCGAAGGGCTCGGATGGCTGCCTCACGGGCAAGCGCTGCAATGTCTGCTCCTACAAACCCGTGCGTCTGCTGGGCGAGGACTTCAAGGCTCACATCCTCTGATAACGGCATCCCCCGGCTGTGAATCTTCAGGATATCGATCCGGTCCGGTTCGCCCGGTACCCCGATCTCAATCTCGCGGTCAAACCGCCCGGGCCTGCGGAGCGCTGCATCGATTGCATCGACACGGTTCGTTGCGCCGATCACAACTACCTGCCCGCGTTCCTCAAGACCGTCCATCATGGTCAAGAGCTGGGCCACGACCCTTCGCTCAACTTCCCCGGTCACTTCCTCGCGCCGTGGTGCAATGGAATCCAGTTCGTCGATGAAGATGATCGAAGGAGCGTTCTCCCGCGCTTCTTCAAAGACTTCACGGAGCCGCTGCTCGCTCTCACCGTAGTATTTCGATATGACTTCAGGACCGGCAATCGAGATGAAGTGCGCTCCGCTCTCGCTTGCAACAGCCTTTGCAATGAGGGTCTTTCCTGTGCCCGGAGGACCGTAGAGGAGAACGCCCTTGGGGGGTTCGATGCCCAGCTTCTGGAAAAGTTCGGGATGCCGGAGCGGGAGCTCGATGGTCTCCCTGAGCCGCTGGAGCTCGTCTTTCAGGCCGCCGATATCTTCGTACGAGAACCGCTTGATCCCTTCAAAGCCGGCTGCGGGTTTATCCGAGAACTCAATCGACGTATTCTTGGTGATGATGACTGCTTCTTCCGGCTCGATCTCTACTATTTTGAACGCAACGATCTGGGGCTGGATGAACGGGAGTCCCAGCATGATCGGTACGGAATCGTTTATTGACACGGGAAAATCGATCAGCCCGTTGATCACATGGGGATTATTTGCTACCGGTATTTTTTTCGGGAGGTCTTCGGGGGGTGCAAGCACTACGCGTTTGGCTTCCACTTCCTCAGAAATTTTGATGATCGTAACCGAATCGCCGATTGCGACACCGGCATTCTGCCGGGTAAAATTATCGATCCGGACCTTGCGCTGGTTCCAGTCCTCGACCAGTGCCCGCCAGACCTTGGCCACGGTCCGGCGTTTCCCCTCGATTGCGACCAGATCTCCGGGCGAGATCTTTAACAGCAGCATCGTCTCGGGATCGAGACGGGCTTTTCCGCCACCCTGATCGCCGGGATACGCGGAATCCACTCTCAATTGCACTTCAGGCATTACCTTAAAGGTCATATACGCAGGGATTTATAGGTACTGTAAATGCGTATCCTCATTTTCGATCCCTTCCACGGCGCGGCAGGCGATATGATCACAGCAGCCCTGCTCGACTGCGGGGCTGACCGTCCAATCGTCATGCGGGCGATGCAGTCAGTGGTAGCGGAGCCGAAAATATCAACGGTGAACCGGGCCGGTATCCGGGCCCTGAAAGTGGACACCCATGCCACCCCGGCCCACCGGACGTTTGCTGAGGTAATGCAGCGGATCGATTCCGCTGCGGGCGACGTCCCGGCCCCGGCACTTGCGATGGCACGCCGGGTCTTTGAACGGATCCGTATCGCTGAAGAAGAAGTCCACGGCACCCAAGCCCATTTCCACGAGGTCGGTGCTGATGATGCAATCGCCGATATCATTGGCGCATGTACCGCCCTGCACTCGCTGTCCGTTGACGGAGTTAAAGTCCTCCCCGTCACGGTAGGCCATGGAACCGCTACCGGCTCGCACGGCACCTTCCCCATCCCGGCACCGGCAACTGTCCTGATCCTCAAAGATGCCGGGCTCACTGCCGTTCCCGGTAACCACATGGGTGAGCTCTGCACGCCCACCGGCGCAGCACTTCTTGCGGAATTCGCCACCATGACGGTACCCGATCCTGGTGCATATACCATCCTCGCGGTGGGCTACGGGGCGGGAACCCGGGATCCCCATCACGCACCCAATGTCCTGCGGGCCATGATCGTGGAATCTGCTGCCGCAGCAGGGAATCTTGAGCAGGACACCGTTGACATTCTCGAAACCAATGTTGATGATGTAAGTGGCGAGGTGATTGCCCATGCGATCACCCGCTTCATGGCGGCCGGCGCCCGGGATGCAAGTGCCATGCCGGTGATCATGAAGAAGGGCAGACCCGGGTACCTGGTCCGGGTCATCTGCCTCAAAGAAACGAGTGCCGTTCTTGCCGAGCTGATGGCACGCGAACTCGGGACACTCGGTATCCGCTGCATCCCCAGCGTCCACCGGTTCATCGCCGAGCGCACAATAGAAGAAATTGATGTCACTATCGCAGGACAGCTGCGGAAGATGCCGGTAAAATGCGGGTGGATGCATGGTGCCATCTACACGCTCAAGGCAGAGTTCGATCCTGCCCGCGACTGGGCGTGCGAACTGGATATGCCGGTTAAAGAAGTAATCCGGGCGATCGAAGATGCCGGCTGGAGAGCCGTAAAGGGCAAACACGCGGGCACGGGTGCACCATGAAGACGGATAAACGAAGCAGCGGGAATGCAGCATTCGATAAGTTGCTTGGCGGCGGGTTCGAAGTGCGGACCATCACCCAACTCTACGGGGAACCGGCGAGCGGGAAGAGCACGCTGTGCATCATCGCCGCTGTTTCCTGCCTCCGGGCCGGGCATGCCGTTGCCTATATCGATTCGGAAGGTTTCTCGATCGAGCGGTTCCGGCAGATCGCTGGTGACGATACCGAGAAGCTTGCCGACAAACTCTTCCTCTTCGAACCTATAGATTTCGAGCACCAGGGACAGGTTATCGGCGAAGTGGAAAAGGTGTTAAAGACGCACAAGCCGCAACTTCTCATAATGGACTCTGCTACGGCACTCTACCGCACCGATCTTGACAAGGGCAGGGATGCGATCCAGGTGCTCACCCGGCAGATGATCTATCTTTTAGGCTATGCCAAACGCTACGAGATACCGGTGATCATCACCAACCAGGTGTACATGGATACCGGTAAGAATACCTGGTACGGCCTTGGTGGTTTTGCACTCGAACATATCTCGAAAGTGATCGTCAGGATCGAGAAGACCGGAGCTACCGGGTACCGCCGGGCCCGGCTGGTCAAACACCGCTCCCAGCCGGAGGGTGCATCGTTCGAATTCGAGATTGTTAAAGAAGGAATCGCAGTAAAAGAGTGACGGGCAGGGAACTATACAGGATTCTGTTTTCTTTTTTTCGGACACCCCATTGTGGGAAAATTGTAATTATTATATCAAAAGAGCCCGAATAATAACAGACCAATGGTACTGAACAAGGAGATTACGGTCCAAATAACGGATCTTTTAAGGGTACACCCGCAGGGCCTCAGTATAACAGATATTGTTAAAAAAATTGGACTCAACCGTAACACCGCCGGGCGCTATCTGGAAAATCTGTTGATCTCCGGCCAGGTTGAGATGCGCCATTTCGGGATGGCAAAGATCTATACGCTTTCAAACCGGATACCGCAGCTTTCGATGCTGTCGATCTCTTCAGATCTGGTCATGCAGCTGGACTCGGGCCTCCGGATTGTTTTTATCAACGAACCTTTTTTGAACATACTGCGGGTGACCGCCACGGATCTTCTGGGAAAGAATATTGAATTCTCAGCTGCGGTCCAGGTTTTCGGTGACTCGTTCGAAGATTTTATTACAATTTTAAAAACCGGTATCTCAGGAAAAGAATGGCATGGGACACTGGCACTGAATAAAGGAGACCTGTTTTTTTCCTGCCATATTACTCCCATGGTCTTTAATGACGGGCGCAAAGGGGTTTCTGTCCGGTTAGAAGATCTCACTGAACTCAGGCGACGTGAGAACGCACTCCAGGAAAGCGAAGCACGGCTGCGCAGTATCATCAGCGCTGCTCCCGTTGGAATAGGCGTGGTTTCAGATCGGGTAATTCTTGAGGTCAATAACCGCCTTTGTCAGATGACCGGCTATAGCACCAGTGAACTTATTGGAAAATCAGCCCGGATATTATACCCGACTGACGATGACTTTGAAAGGGTTGGCAGGGAAAAATACTCGATGATAGCCCGGACCGGGACGGGCACTGTCCAGACACAATGGAAGAAAAAAGATGGAAGTTTCATTGATATTTTACTCAGTTCTTCACCCATAAGCCCGGCCGATCTCACCCGTGGCGTCACCTTTACCGCTCTCGATATTACCGAGCGCACACGGGCAGAACGGGCTCTGTCCGAGAGTGAAGAGCGATACCGCAAACTCGTAGAGATATCGCCGGATGCTGTTATTCTTCATCGCGACGGGAAAATTATCTATGTAAACCCTGCAGCGCAAACACTCGTTGGTGCTTTACGTCATGAAGAAATGGTCGGTAAACTCATCCTTGATTTTGTCGATCCCCGTTTCCGTGAAGTCGTGAGTGAAAATATCAAAAAAGATATTGACGGGGAATTATCGCCATACACAGAATTACAGATGCTCCGGCTCGATGGTACATCAGTGAGTGTTGAAGGCCGGGGTGTCAAAACGCATATCGATGGCAAACCTGCAGTACTGGTTGCAATACGGGACATCACGGAATACAAACGGGCCGAGCTGGCAATCAGGGACAGCGAGGAAAAATTCCGGTCGCTGTTTAACAATACCAATGACATGATCCTTGTGCACAGCTTAACCTCAGACGGACACTCCGGGCACTATATTGAAGTCAATGATGTTGCCTGTCGATCTCTGAAGTATACCCGTGAGGAGTTCCTCCGCATGTTGCCACAGGACCTTGTAGCACCGGAGGTACTCAGCACAGCCCGCAAGAACGGCAGATTGTTGCTGACAAACGGGGACGTCACGACTGAAAGTGTTCTGCGGTCAAAAGATGATCGGATAATACCGGTTGAGATCAACGCACATCTCTTTGAGTTCCGGGGTCAGACACTGGTGCTCGCAATTATCCGGGATATTACCGAGCGCCAACAGGCCAGGGAAAAACTTCAGGAGAGCGAACGAAAATACCGGTTCCTTGCAGAGAATTCGCTCGATATTATCAACCGCCAGACCCCCGAATGTATCCTTACCTATGTCTCTCCGGTAGTTACTCCGGTTCTTGGATATTCAGAAGAAGAGGTACTGGGAAGATCCCTGCTTGAGATGGTCCACCCTGATGACATTGACCGGGTTCGGCAGGACATGGTACGAATCAGTGCCTGTGGGGTCAACAAGGTAATCTCAACCTTTCGCTTTCGTCACCGGGATGGTCATTATCTCTGGTTTGAATCAATAACGAATGTGATCCGCGATCCGCAGTCCGGAAAAATCCGGGAATTTTTCAGTATATCGAGAGATATCACTGAACGTAAAATGCTCGAAGGCTCGCTGAACGCACGTGCTGAACGTTAAAAAAATCAGAACCGGATGGTGCCGGAAAAGACGGTCTCCGCCGGGCCTTCCATCTTTGTGCCGCCCAGTAAGTAAATAACCAGCGGTCCACCCTCGGTCTCTACCTTGACTGTTTCTCCCATCAGGCCGAGATGGTGAATGACTGCCGCAGATGCCGTTGCCCCGGTACCGCAGGAAAGCGTCTCTCCTTCAACTCCGCGTTCGAACGTGCGGATCCGGATGCTGTCATCACTGGTCTTCTGGACGAAATTCACGTTCGCTCCTTTGAGAAACGATTCGTGGTGGCGGATGGGGGGTGCAAGCGCTTCTACGTTCACCTTCTCCACATCATCCACCAGCACTACCGCGTGCGGCACGCCGGTGTTGGCTGCATAGACATCAAAGACGCCGATACGCTCCTTGTATTCCCCATCTCCCTGCGCCGGGATTTCCGACCGGTTAAATTTCGGCGTGGGCATGCTGATGGTCGCAACGAAAGTATCGTCACGGTATGCCATGTCGACACCGACGGATCCCGCAAGGGTATCGATGGTGCAGGTGCCTTTGACATAGCCGGCATCAAAGGCATATTTTGCGAGACAGCGGATGCCATTGCCGCACATCTCGGCTTCACTCTCATCGGGCTGGAGAATCCGCATGCGTAAGTTGCCGGTTGCGGATTTCATCAGGTACAAAATCCCGTCAGCCCCGATCCCGAACCTGCGGTCACAGTAGGTTGCGGCAAACCGGGCCTTCATGTCATCGGGAATGATCGTTTTTTCGTATTCGTCAATCAGTACAAAATCATTGCCATTGCCCTGTAATTTGGTGAATGGTATCTCCATGGTTACTCGTTCCCCTTCTTTATGCAATTATCAGAAGTTGCTTTATTCGTTGTTTCCGGTATTCATCTCAAAGGTTTTATGGAATTCGCCGATATCCCAGCCAAGATACTCTTTGATGATCACGTACGCCATCTGCGGCGGGATTGCACCCTGCTCGGTCACGATCATATCGATATACTCAGCGGGAGTGACATCGAAGGCCGGGTTGCGGATCGTCACGTGAGGAAGAGTACGCGCGATCTCGTCCGGCAGCACTTCTCCTGCAGCCCGTTCCTCAATCTGGATCATTTCGCCAATGATCGTCCGGGGTGCAAACTTGTACGTCTCGGCTGCCACCAGCACGTTCACCCGGGCTTCGTGTGCCGAATGGGCTACCATCGAGGTGCCGATCTTATTCACCACCGCACCGTTTACCGTCACCGCGTCAGCCCCGACAATGACAAGGTCAACGTCGTTGATGAACGATCGTACCGCGGAGTCAACGATGAAATTTGTTTTGATACCCGCATCGTTGAGGGTCCGGATGGTGATGAGTCCCTGGTTTCTCGGGCGCACTTCGGTGGCAAAGACCTCTATCTGTTTTCCGCTCCTGTGTGCTTCGATGATACATCCAAGCGCCACTTCGGAGTTGCAGTGCGTAAGAATCGTGTCGCCATCCCGGATATGCCGGGCCCCGAACTCAGCGATCTTTTCTACCGCATGCTGTGACGATACGATGAAACTTTCAGCCCGACTTACAATTCCTGATCGGGCCTCGTCCACGGTTTTTGCCCGGCTAATACCGGCCATGACCATATGAACTGCATTCGGTAACGAGACTGCTGTCGGGCGTGTAGAGACCAGCAATGCAGCTGCCCGCTCCATCTCGTCAACAAATGCTACGGGGATCGATGCTTTTGAATCCAGGGCCTGGGTCCGGAGGGCTTCAGCTGCTGCACGCGCAATCCTGCCCGCACCCCGGATCTCCATATTCTTTATCTTCTCTGCAGTTTCAGTAGGAAACATTAAGCTTCATTGATCCAATGGAGATGTGAAGTACATATAAGTTTATTACCGGGTGCTCCATGTCGGTTGCCGTAGTTTTTGACAGTGCAGGAACGCTCCTGAACACTTACCGGGTGGCAAAGGATATCCGCAACAAAAAACTGCTGCCGGGTATCGAGACCACTACGCTTACCTTCAGTTCACCGGATCGGGTCCTTGTCGTGCTGCCCGTTCACTCCAAGGATATGATCAACACACCCGCTGAAACTCTCCTCTCGGAATATCTCATACAGCACGACACGGGTTTTGGGGTGAGCTGCACGCGCAAGATCACAACCGCAGAAGACATTGGCGACGTGCTTTATAACGATAAGACAGCGATGGTCGGCGACTTACAGGAATGCATCCGCAACGTCTGGACTGTCTGCAAAGCAGAATCGATTGTTACGTTAAACAGCGGGGCAATCATCAACATGGCATACGGGGCAATCGAGTTTGCCATCACTGCCGGTGGCTGGCCGTTTGACGGGGCAAAAGAGACGATCACCAGCCTTCACCGGATGGGTGTTCCGACCTTCATCGCCTCGGGAGACAGGGTCACTAAACTGGAAAAGATGGCAGACCATCTCGGCATCCCCCGGGACCGGGTGTACGGGGTTGCCACGCCAACAGTCAAAGCGCAGATCGTCAGCGACCTGAAAGAGGAGTATGACAAAGTGCTGATGGTAGGCGACGGGATCAACGATCTCGGTGCCATGAAGAATGCCGATATTGCCATCCTCACGATCCAGCAGGCAGGGGATCGCCCTGAAGAACTCTATGCAGTGGCAGATTACGTTGTAAAAGATGTCAGCGCTGTGCTCCCGATCGTTCAGGAACTGCTCACATCGCAGAAGATTGCCAGATAATTTGCGATCGTGACGGTTGAAGTGCAGCATATAAAAGGTAATATGATACCAGTACCACATTAGATAAAAGGGAATTATGAAGGCTCCATTGATCACGGTCGACAACCTCTGCATGGATTTCGATGGCCAGAGGATACTCAAGAATATTTCTTTTGAGATCGCAGAAGGGGAGATCCTCGGAATTATCGGCAGGAGCGGGGCCGGTAAAACCGTTCTGATGCACCTGATGCGCGGCGTGGAACAGCCCCCCACGAGCGGAACTATTGTCTATCACGTGGCGGCCTGCGGCACCTGTGGCTACATGGATGTGGGGAGTTCGGCGGGCAAACCCTGTCCCCACTGTGGCGCGAACCTTGCGGCGCTGAACGTGGATCTCTGGAATGAGAAAGATGAGGAACTGCGGCGAAGGCTCATGCGCCGTACCGCGATCATGTTCCAGCGCACATTCGCCCTGTACGGCGATGACCGTGTAATCGAAAATGTCCTTCATGCACTCGACGATATCAGTTACCCGCAGGAACTGGCGATCAACCGTGCGGCAGACCTAATCGACCAGGTCCGGCTTTCCCACCGTATGATGCATATCGCCCGCGACCTTTCCGGGGGCGAGAAGCAGCGGGTGGTGCTTGCCCGCCAGCTGGCAAAGGAGCCATTCCTGCTCTTTGCCGATGAACCCACCGGCACGCTCGACCCGGGCACTGCAAAGATCGTGCACGCGATGCTCATTGAAGCCGCAAAAACCAATAATATGGGTATCATCGTCACTTCGCACTTCTCCCAAGTGATCGAGGATGTGGCCAACCGCGCCATCCTTCTCATTGACGGGAGCATTGCAAAACTTGGCTCACCCAAAGAGGTCATCGCCGAGTTCATGAAAGGGTGTGACGATACCGAGGAGTTCGAAGCCGCTGAGATGGGTGAACATGTCATGGTGGCCCGGGATCTCGTGAAGCGCTATATTTCGGTTGACCGGGGCGTGGTCAAGGCAGTCAACGGTGTCACGTTTGATGTCTCAACCAAGGAGATCTTCGGGATTATCGGGAAGAGTGGCGCAGGAAAGACCACGCTCTCCGGTATTATCGCCGGCCTTATCGAACCTACCAGCGGGGAGATAAACATCCGCATCGGTGAAGAATGGATTGACATGACAAAGCCGGGGATCGATCAGCGGGGACGGGCAACCCCCTACATCGGTCTCCTGCACCAGGAGTACGACCTTTTCCCGCACCGCACGGTTCTCGACAACCTGACCGATGCGATCGGCCTTGAGTTCCCCAAGGAGCTCGCGATGCGAAAGGCACTCGTGACACTCAAGATGGCCGGATTCACTGATGAGAAAAGTAAGGATATCCTCAACCGGATGCCGGCCCAGCTCTCCGAGGGCGAACGGCATCGCGTAGCACTCGCACAGGTGCTGATCCGGGAACCGCGTATCGTGATCCTCGATGAGCCTACGGGGACCATGGATCCTATCACGAAGATCGATGTGAAACATTCGATCCTCCATGCCCGCGAGGAGATGGACGAGACCTTCATTGTTGTCTCCCACGATATGGAGTTCGTGCGGGATATCTGCGACCGGCTTGCCCTGATGCGGGGCGGCAAGATCGTGCAGATAGGAAAGACCGCTGACGTACTTGCGATCCTGACCGAAGAGGAACGCAAGGTTATGACCCAGCCAGCCGCGTGAGGCGTTGATGATCACCATCCACCTCGATGGAAAGAGGCTGGAGACCGGAGAGGGCAGTACGCTTGCATCGATCCTGTCCGGCCACGAACCTGGCTGCTGCGTGGCAATCATCCGCCCTGCGGTCAAAGAGCAGGCAAAAACCAGCAGTCTTGCGATAACCACGACCGCAGGTGAAGTCACGATTGAAGTGAAGGGTCAGGCCGCAGCATTCCTGGAATCCCCTGGGATTACAGAACAGCTCAGGCTTCACTGGACGGACCGGTACGCAACAGCGTTCGGTCCCTTTCCTTCAGGAATCCGGCCCTTACGAAAACCTTTCCTCTATGATCGTGGGGATGTAATCCTTGGATGTGGGGGATATGAACCGGCCCGGTCCTACCTCATCTTCTCCCGGGTCCGGCATTCCGCCGACCACGGAGCCGATGAGAGCGGCGGAATTGTGGGAACGATCGTGAGCGGGAGGGCAGTGCTCGATCGTTTTGCATCCGGTGACCGTATCATAAAGATCGAACCGGTCATCAGCTGGGCGGATACGAGCCGCTCATTTACCACCAATGACATGGGTCTTGTGCTGGAAGACGGAATGCAGGTCGTCACCCGCGTGAAGATCATGGCACAGGGATACACTCCTGATAAGATCACAACAGAAGCTGCCGGCAGCGTAGAGCATATGCTGCTTGCCCTCAATTCCGGAAAATATACCGTAGGGCGGGCCACGAGCACCCATATTCTCGACAAGCGGATGGCAGGAACCGAGGATGTACCCAAAGAATTCCGGCGACCTCGTCGAGAGGGGACCGTGACGGTGCGGGCCACGGGAAAGACGGCTGGCGGGGTCTATATCTACCGGGCTGATGTCCCCTCAAGCCTTGTGCACAGCGTGGTTGGCCAGGTTGTACAGGGCATCGAACTGGTAAAACTTGCCAAAGAACACGATGTCTTTGCCGTCAGCGTTGAACCGGCACGCATCGATCTGCTGGGCCTGCCCTTGGTAAAAGCCCAGGAGATCTCCACTGCCCGGGGCGTGACTTTTACTTCAGACAAACAGGATGCCGGGCGGATCGTTGTATCCCAGGAACCGGGTACTACCCTTGACGTGCTTGCGGAAAAGGCAGTCAAGGTAACCACGGCACCGCTCGAGAAGGTGATAGATATTACACTCGATGATGGGGCCGCACCACTCAGCTGCGATGTCTTCCGCCGGGTCACCGGGCTCATCCAGCACGATGCCGGTATGATGCCGGTCTTTTTCAAGTTCGATGACGTAGTCCTCTTCAAGCCCACCATTCCCCCAGGCTTAAAACTCATCCCGGAAAATACGCCGAAGGATGAGGCCCCAGCGGCTGCTCTCGCCATCACCAACGATTCCCGCAATGGGACGGGGCTTGTCGGTGTGCGCCTGTCGGCCAACAGGGAATTCGGCCCTACCTCCGAACCATTTGAAGGGACCAATATCATCGGGCGCGTGATCGATACGGATAAACTCAAAAAAGTGCGGGAGAAAGAGAACGTGTATATCCGTGAGGTGAAGCAGTGACTGCATATACACCCATCCATGTAGGCAATGTAACGAAATACGTGATGGTGGAGTCGTTTGATATCACACCGGCAGACCTTGCGCTTCGGGGTTACGAGATCTCGAAAGGAGCAATGATTAAAGAGACCTGTTTTGGTCTGGTCATCAACGGGAAAGAGGAGGAGGTCGACCGGATTGTCGCCGCACTGCGAAAGATTGATCCCGACCACATTTTTGTAAAAGACCGGGGCTTTCCTCCCGGCGATGCCCGTCGCTGCCGGGCAAACCTCGGTGGGGCCCGGCCCGGGTATAATGGCCTGGAATTCGAGATGTCGATCCTTCCCTATGTCTCGCACGGGCTTGAAGTACTTGATAAAAAGGATATAAAAGATATTCCTCCGCCGGAAGATCCGCTGGAGCACCCGCTACTCGATATCTATAAACTCAAAAAACTGATCGATGCACAGGAGTCCTGAAATGGTAAAAGTATTCATCTACCCGGCAACGAGCCTGATCCTCTCTGACATGGTGGCACGCTTCGGGCACACGCCCCTTTCGTCTGCCACAGCAATCCGCGAACGCATCCAGACTGCAGGACTCGAATCTCCGCCGCTCCAGATCACTCCTGAAGAACCCAAGAAAGGGTTGAAATGGGCAGCAGTCGAAGTGCCCGCCGGGGTAAGGGGTCGCATGTCACTCTACGGGCCGATGATCGAAGCATGCGAGGCAGCTATCATCATCAACGATGCTGATCTCGCATTCGGGTGCATGGGATGTGCCCGGACCAACGAACTGATCAAGTTCCTCGTACACCAGAAAGATATCCCCCGCCTCGAGCTGAATTACCCCAAAAATGAGGAAGACGGTGTGAAGTTCGTGGCTGCGATCAAGCGGTTCTTAACCGGACTGGGAGGATCGAAATGACGCAACCGGTACGGATTGCCCAGCTCTCCTGCGGGCCGGAATATTCCGGTATCCAGCACGAGATCGACGAGGCAGCCCGGGAAGTCGGCGGCGAGATCTTCTACCCGGATGTTGCCTTAAAAGATATCCGCAGGGACTTTACAAAATTCGGGCTGGATGTCAGGAGCCCGGACTTAAAACTCGCAATCGCCCGGGCCATAGCCCTCGTAGAAGGCCGGGTGGATGCCGATGCGGTATTCATCGCCACCTGCTTCCGGTGCGCTGAGGCGGCCATCGTCCGGAACGAACTCCGGCGCTACATCAACGAACATTCCCGGTTGCCGGTGGTTAGTTACTCGTTCACCGAACGAACAACATCGGGAACCCTCCTCACCCGGATGGAAGCACTCACGACTATTGCCCGGCGCCGTGCTCTGCTTGCCCGGGAGACTCAGAAAGGTCTCACCCTCGGTCTTGATTCGGGATCTGCTACAACAAAAGCGGTTGTCATGCGGGACAACAAGATCATCGGCACGGGCTGGCAACCAACGACTGAAGTGTTAAAGAGTGCCCAGGAAGTGATCGCTCACGCTCTTACCGAAGCAGGAGTCACCCGCGAAGAGATACAGGCAGTCGGGACCACGGGGTACGGCCGGTTCCTTGTAGGAAAAGAGATCAACGCGGATCTCATCCAGGAAGAACTGACGGTCAACTCGAAAGGAGCAGTCTATCTCGCGGACCGCCAGCATGGCCCGGCCACCGTAATCGATATCGGAGGCATGGACAACAAGGCAATTTCCGTCATGGATGGTATTCCCGGGGTATTTACCATGGGCGGTATCTGTGCCGGGGCCAGCGGGAGGTTCCTGGAGATGACGGCCAAGCGTCTGGGCGTCGAGATCACCGAGCTCGGTCCGCTCTCCATGAAAGGCTTCGGCGGACGCGTACCGATGAACAGTTACTGTATCGTCTTTGGCACCCAGAGCCTGGTCAATGCGCTCGCCGCCGGTAGTACCCGTGAGGATGTTGCTGCTGCCGCCTGCCACAGTGTCGCCGAGCAGGTATACGAACAGCAGTTGCAGGAGGTCGATATCAAGGAGCCGGTGATCATGGTCGGGGGCACGTCCCTTATCGAAGGGCTCGTATTTGCCATGGGCGAACTCCTCCAGACAAAAGTTGTCGTACCGCCATACTCGCAGTATATCGGTGCCGTGGGATCTGCACTCCTTGCATCAGGATTCATAAAGGACGATTAGATGCTCGCCGTTGAGTACTTTGAAGTGGAATGCCCCGAGCCGCTGGGCGGTGATTACTACAAGCAGATAACAAACGATGTCCTGCTCGACCACAACCTCCTCAAGGTGATCGAAAAAATCCACGTCTACATCGACCCGAAAGTCCCGGTCTTTATCGCAGTAGGTATACTCAAACCAATCACCACTGTTGTCCGCGTGGGAGATATTGCCAACATTAACCCGCTGGAGGGCAAGATGACGCTCGTCATCACCGATGAAACCTACCTTGCTTCGATGCTCAAGATCTTCTGGGAGCGGTTTGGCAAGGACAAGGTCGAGCAGCCGGACCGGTTTACCGTAGTCCTCTACAATGTCCAGGCAGATCCAAAAGATCTCGAGCAGATCGTTATCGGCCATCCCGGCGAATCGGTGAACCGGGATCTCATCTACGCCCTTCGGTGCGTGGCGCCGGAAGGATTCCGGCTCCGGAGCGAACACTTCGAGCCGGGGAAGTTTACGTTTGTTGCCAGCGAGAACACGCTGGCCGAAGACATCGATGCCCTTGTGAAAGAGAAGTTTGCGCTTATGGGAGAAGTGCCATGACGCTCGTGCCGGTCACCTACAAGGGCGGTATCTACCAGCACGATATCGTGACCGACCTCATCGAGGACCTCGGGGGCTACGTGGTCCAGAAGCATGTGCTGGCGCAGGAAGTGGTACTCCAGTGCTTTGTGCCTAAGGACGATATCGAACTGATCCGGGAGATCTCGCGGCCAATCTTCGGCGAAGTGACCGATTCACCATTGGTCGGGACCGAGATCGCGGTTGTCAGTATGAGCTTAGAGATCCATCACCTCCCCCATCCATCCTGTGATATCGCCGAGTACGTCCGCCGCATCGGGGCCAAGAGCAACATGGTGAGCCTCGCCCGGGGACCCGGCAAGCGGATCACCGGGCTCAATGACGAGGAACGGGATGTTATCAACGAGCACGACATCGCGGTCTATCTCATGGGCAACTTCGAAACCTGCATCGAGCACAAGATGCCTATTCTCCTGCGGGGAATCGAGGTGCCGGTTGTTGTCTGCGGTGGCCCGGACAAAGAGACGCTGATAAGGATCGTTGATCCGCCTGTCGAGGGGTACGTGGGTGGAGTCGGGCGGTTCATGCGCCGGACCAAGGAGGCCGACCAGCTCGACAAGCTCGATGAAATCATCGCAGAGATCACCCGGGTGCTGGAGAAGAAACGCGAAGACATAGCAAAAGATCCGCTTTCTGTCTCCCCGGCCAGGCTCATGAACCTGATCCGCGAGCGGGTGCCGGCTATCCTTGAGGTGACCTCTCCCACGCCGCTCACGGTCCAGATGGCCGGGCTCCGGGTGAAGCTGCCCTACGATACGTTTGCTCCGGAACTCCGGAGGATGGAAATCGAGGACGGGATCACCCTTGGGGATGTGGCAGAGATTGTGCCCTCCCGGATGCGGGACTATATCCTTGTCAAAGTCCTCCCCTTTTCAGAGACAAATACGGTAATATAACAGGAGATATGATGGCAAAAAAAGTATCAGCACAATCAACAAAGGACCAGTTCGAGGACAAACTCGCTCTCATTGTGAAGCAGGGCGCCGATGTTACTGCGGATGAGTGGCTGAAGGCGATCGAGGTGGAATACGGAAAAGTACCCCTTGTATTCAAGCGAATGGGAGAGCGACCCGAAGTGCTCATCTCTCACCTCCTCTATAAAGGAACAGTGGCCCAGACCAGCCCGCTCGATCCCAAATATGTGGAACTGATCAGTATGGCGGTGGGAGCCGCCCTCAAGTGCCCGCACTGTACCGGCTATCACATGCAGGCAGCAATTAAGATGGGGGCCACCCGCGAGGAAGTGCTCGAAGTGATTCTGCTGTCGGGTATGATCTCAAACTCGTCGGTGCTTGCCAATGCTTACCGGATCATTGATGATAAGCTGGAGAAGTGCATCCCATGCGAGACGAAGGGTGTGACGCGGGGTGCTGCAAAGAAACCGGTGGCTGGGAAGGGTTCTGCAAAGAAGAACCCGGTGGGAAAAACGGCGCCGGCGAAACGGAAGTAAAGAAATTTCTTTTTGCTCCAGTGAGGATTGAACCTTCCATCACTGCAACTTTTTTCGAAGTCAAAGGTATGTATAAACCGATCCGATCACCATCATAGATCATGACATCATCACCACGTCACACCGGGCGATTCCTGCCCGGGATCATCGGACTGGGGATCATGCTGGTACTGGTGCTGCTCGTCAGCGGGTGCACCCAGCCTGCAGCTAAACTCCCGGCCACAACACAGGTATCAGCGGCAACCCCCGCACCCACGGACATGACAACAACTCTGGCAGCAGGAGGAAAGAAGATGGTCACCTTTACTGAAGCAGATAATGGAAAAATCGGAGATATCGCACAAACTACGCGGTTTGCAATCCAGCTTGCAGAAAATCCCACCACCGGATACCAGTGGAATGCAACCCTGTCACCCGGCCTTGAACTCCAGTCAACGGACTACCGCGTGAATGAGGCGGCCCCGGGTATGGTTGGTGTGGGCGGGACCCGCACCTGGATTATCATAGCAAAGGACCTCGGCGCTCAGAAATTCTCTGCATCGTACCGTCGTTCATGGGAGCCGGTAACCGGTAACGAGACGGCCTATAACGTGAACGTCAATGTTGTGAAAATTTAAATCAGCGGTTAAAAAACCGGCTCTCCTTTTTTATTTTACATCCGGTTACTGTCTTTGAAGCACAGTTCAACAACCGAAATGGCCGGAGAACCGATACCAGGTACGGTTACTCCAGAATCCGGTCCGTTTCAATCCTGCGTAGAGTCTCATGCACTCGTCACCATGCATCCTTATCTTCGGGAAAAATTTTTACTGTGGGTGCACTCTCCCGGCAATCACCCGGTATTGAAGGAGATGTCATCTCATTCCCCGTTACGAAAGGTGTAATGTTTCTGTCCGTGATAATTCCAGAAAAAAGCACAAAATGTAGCAATGATCTTTCCTGCCAGGTAATTGAGAGAGAAAAGTTCCACGGCCAGCCAGATTACGCAGAGGTTGACAAGCAGACAACTAAACGAGATCGCAGTAAACGTGGAAAACTGTGTAAGATAATGCCGGTCCTTATCATGGAAATTGAGGTATTTGTTCAGGATATAACTGGTTACGATTCCACAGAAGTACGACACAGCAGATGCCGTGATGTACCAGATGCCAAAATATGTACAAAAAACATACAGCAGGCTGATATCAATAAGGGAAGAGACAATCCCAATCAGGAAGAACCCGATCATCTTTTCGTTGCGGATCCAGTCCCGGATCCGGTACTGGACCGGGGCGGGGCTGGAAAAAATTGATGGTGTCATGCACTGGTTTGTCCACGGTACCCGGCACAGTCATACAGGGTATTCTGACCACCGGGACCAGAAGCACCCAAGCCCGGCATGTTGTTAAAACCCGGAGATACTGTCGAAGTCATATTTCCAAAACCTGCTGCACGGTCCTGAACAGCGACAGCACTGCCACCCCAGTCAGCAGCAGGAACCTCGGTACAGTTTCCACTGATCCAGGTAAAAAGCCCGGAGTTCCCGGAACCCGGTCCTCCCATGCCTCCTGATGAAGATCCAAGGAAATACCGGATCCTGCCGGTATCTATGAGTCCTTTCAAGGAATCCACCTTGAGGATCTGGTCGCTTCCCGAAAACCCACCCATTGACATGACCGGCATACCGGTATTGATGATGAGACCTGCACCATCGCTGTTTGCAGAAGACACACCAACAAGCCAGGTCTCCGTCGTCTTGTGAGAGACCAGGTACTCTGCGAGCAGGGAAACCCCATCTGCGTTCCCCCTAAAACCACTTTCAATACCAGCACCTCCCCGGTCCAGCTGCGGGCCGGCTACCGGCAGGATTCCCCCTGTTCCGTACATCAACGGAGTGCATGCCCATACCATGGGGGCGATGAACAGGATTGCGATAGCAGCACACGCCACGGTTTTTCGCAGGTTCCCCATCATGACCATATCACGCATTTTTAAGAAGAACAGCAGGATACTCACGACAATTATTCCTGCAAGGAGAATGGGGATAAGAACACCAGACCATTCTGCATCGTAATACAGGAATAAAATCTCAATAAGTCCGGTTACCGGTACTGCAGCGACAAAGATCCATCCCTTGAACCCATTAGACTGGTATGCATCGTACATCCCCACTACACCGATCCCTACGAGCGCTGCGAGCGGAGGGGCAATAGTGGCAATATAATAGGTGTGCCAGAACCCGGTCGTGAAACTGAAATAGATGAGTCCCGGGAGCAACCACAGTCCCATCGCGAGAAGAGTAAGTCCCCGATCCGTAAAGAGACCCGCATCATCAAATCCCTTACAGGATAAGGACGTTGGGCGCCGCCACCACGCGAGCAACCCGATTAAGGCAAACGGGAGAAGCCAGCTGATCTGACCCGCAAGACCCTCGCCAAAGAGCCGGAAGAGGCCGGGGGTACCGCTGTCGTCCATCATGCCCCCACCCCTTGCATCACCCGTCATTGATATACCGGGTGGAGCCCCGGTTGGTCCGCCTTCCGGGAATTGTCCTTGCCCCGAACCGGGGGGTACCATACTCTTTCCGGAAATATCGTCGTTCATGCGACGGTCTGCTGTACGGTTCTGGGGTGCATCGCCCGTAAACGCAGATCCCTGCGGGCCGCCGGGCTGGATACCGTTTCTCGTAAGTGCACCATCCGGACCGTTGCCACCCATCTGCCCGTTCTCGAGCCGGTGCAGGCCATTGTAATTGACAATGAGGCCGAGCACCGTGTTATCGCCGCTTCCACCGATATACGGGCGCTGGCTGGCCGGGACCAGGTCAACGGCAACCGCCCACGAAAAAGAGGTTGCCGCAAGTACTAACAGGGCAAGACCGATATGGAGCACCTGTTTTTTCCGGGGACTGTCCCGCATCCCAAGCAGGTATATGACAAAGACTGCAGGGACTATGATAAAGGCCTGGATCATCTTGATATTGAATCCAACGCCGATGAGAAAGACAGAAGTGAGAAGAAGTGGCAGGGACTGTTCCCGTGCTGCTTTCAGTGCCACCCAGAGTGCAAGGAGCATGACGAAGATCAGCAGTCCATCCATGGTCCCATTGCGGGAGACCGCAACGAAAATTGGTGTCACAGCAAGGGCAATGGCGGATACCAGACCGGCAGGTTTCCCAAAGGGCCGGGATACGATCGCGTATACCAACGCAACCGACCCGACACCCGCAAGTGCCTGCGGCAATTCCAGAGCCCATCCGGAATATCCCAGCAGGGCAGCACTCACACACTGGACCCAGAGCCCGACGGGGGGTTTGTCAACCGTGACAAACCCGGAGGCATCGAACGAGTTGAAGAATGCAACACCGGGATTTTCAAGCATGCTCCTGACTGCTGCTGCGTAGTAGGTGTTCGAAAAACCCGTATTCCAGAGATTCCAGAAGTTCAGAAAAGCCGATAGAATGAGGATTGCACAGAGCAGGATCTCCACCTGGTATTTCGTGACCATTTCTTTTATGGTCATGGCTGCCGGTCCCGCACTTCATGGAGAATGCCGGTGATCTCTCCTACATTGTGACGACTTGTTCCCGATAATTCCCCTTCAAGAGAGTGTAACTTTTTCTGTATCTCTTCTATTTCATGATGCGTGATAAGGAACCACGGGTTATCAGACGCCATAATGGCAACACCTCCGGAGAGCCGGATGGGCTAATATCCCTTGCTGCCTTGCACAATTCCTGATCGTCATCTGCCTGTGTCTCCCTTATGGTAATATCGGAGCCCTGTTGCTGGTCCGGTCGGATATATTGATGATACGGGATTGGTGAGATGATGATACCATGAGGGTGAATCATTGAACCGACATGGATCATATACCATGTAAAAAACGT